>JALYOK010000373.1 GCA_030856925.1 Pseudomonadota bacterium | reverse complement strand
AGAGATGCCGGCGTGATAAGTCGTGCCATCGTGCACGTGTTCGATTTCGTGTAGTTGTGGCGGGCTTTTTATTGGATACACAGCGGATACACAACAAAAACCCTACCGCGCACATCTGACGCAACTCCTTGTTTTTATTGGTGGGTCTGGTTGGACTCGAACCAACGACCAAGGGATTATGAGTCCCCTGCTCTAACCGACTGAGCTACAGACCCGGTTGTCGCGCGGTGAATTTATCACCGCGAGGCAAGTGGAGGAACCGCTTACTGTTCGTTGTCGATGAAGCTGCGCAGCCGTTCGGAGCGGGACGGGTGGCGCAGTTTGCGCAGCGCTTTCGCTTCGATCTGGCGGATGCGTTCGCGCGTGACGTCGAATTGTTTGCCGACTTCTTCCAAGGTGTGGTCGGTGTTCATTTCGATGCCGAAGCGCATGCGCAGGACTTTCGCTTCCCGCGGCGTGAGGGTATCGAGAATTTCTTTTGTCACGTCGCGCAGGCTCGCATACACGGCGGAATCCGATGGCGCCACGGTGGACAAGTCCTCAATGAAATCGCCCAAATGCGAATCGTCGTCGTCGCCGATCGGCGTTTCCATAGAAATCGGCTCTTTGGAAATCTTAAGGATCTTGCGGATCTTTTCCTCGGGCATTTCCATCTTTCTCGCGAGCTCTGAGGGATCGGGCTCCTGACCGGTTTCCTGCAAAATTTGCCGCGAGATGCGGTTCATCTTGTTGATGGTTTCAATCATGTGGACGGGAATGCGGATGGTGCGCGCCTGATCGGCAATGGAGCGGGTGATTGCTTGGCGTATCCACCACGTGGCGTAGGTCGAAAACTTGTAGCCGCGGCGATATTCGAACTTATCGACAGCCTTCATCAAACCGATGTTGCCCTCTTGAATGAGATCCAAGAATTGCAGACCGCGATTAGTGTATTTCTTGGCGATGGAAATCACCAGGCGCAAGTTCGCCTCGATCATCTCGCGTTTGGCGCGGCGCGCGCGCGCCTCGCCGGTGGACATCTGGCGGCCGATCTCCTTCAACTCTTTGATCGGGATGCCGACCATCTTATGCAAGTCGATGATGTTTTGTTGCTGCTCGACAATTGCATGCTTGAATCGGCCCAGCGCACCACTGTAGGATTTGCGCTGCGCCGCCTCTTCGATCACCCATTTGAGATTGGTCTCGTTGCCGGGGAAGGTTTTAATGAAATAGGCGCGCGGCATAGCGGAAGAATTGACACACAATTCCATGATCTGGCGTTCATGACCGCGCACTTGCTCGACCAATGCGCGTAAGCTGTTGCAAAGCGCATCGACGATCTTGGCGCCGAAGCGAATCTGCATCAGTTCGCTGGAAATCTGCTCTTGCAGATCTTTGAACGCGCGGCTGCGAGCGCCTTTTTCCTGCAGCGCTTTTCTCATCTTTTTATAGGCGCGGCGAATGGCATTGAAGCGCTCCAACGCGTCTTGCTTCAGTTGCTCAAGATCGGCGGCGTTTGCCAAGGCTACTTCATCGGCGTCGGGTTCTGCTTCCTCTTCCTCTTCTTCCTCAACATCCTCGTCCGGCGTGAACTCAGCTTCCATTACCTCGTCTTCGTTCGGATCGATCAGGCCATCGACCACTTCATCAACGCGAATTTCGTCGCGCTCGATACGATCGGCAAGATCAAGAACTTCAGCGATGGTGGTGGGAGAAGCGGAAATGGCCTGAATCATGTGCTTCAAGCCATCTTCAATGCGTTTGGCGATTTCGATCTCGCCCTCGCGGGTGAGCAATTCCACCGTGCCCATTTCGCGCATGTACATGCGCACGGGATCCGTGGTGCGGCCGAATTCCGAGTCGACGGTGGTGAGCGCGGCTTCCGCCTCTTCGACCACGTCCTCGTCGGCCACGGCGGGCGCCGCGTCGGTCATGAGCAACGCTTCCGCATCGGGCGCCTCTTCATAGACCTGGATGCCCATGTCGTTGATCATGCTGATCACGCCTTCGATCTGCTCGGCATCGACGATGTCGTCCGGCAGCGAATCGTTAATTTCGGCGTAAGTCAAAAATCCGCGCTCTTTGCCGAGCACGATGAGGTTTTTGAGCTTAAGACGCTGAGATTCGATGTCAACCGGCTTGGCTTCCAGCCGAGCTTCCGCTTTCCTGGCTTCGGCTCTCCTCGCTTCGGCTTTGCTAATGTTCGCCATGCTTGATCTCTATGATGGTGATTCGGCGGAAAAACCTGCAAGTATACTCTTATTTAAAACTCTTTTCACGCCGTATTGTTCAAGGTTATTTCGCACTTGGCGCCGCGGTTGCCTTCAGTTCCGCAGTCGATTTGGCCGTCCGGTAGCGCGCTTCGGTAAATTTCTTTTCGAGTTCCTTTTTCATTTTGGCCAATCCGTCCTGAAATACCAACTCAATCTGTTCGGCACTCCATGAAAAGTCTTGTTCTTCCTTGGCCAAAAACCGAACGGTTCTTTCTAACAAAGATTGCGGGACCTTATTGGCCAAGCCCGCCTCTATTTGGCCGGCTGACTCTACATCTGGATGATCCCGGCAAAAATCAACGACATGCCTTAAAAAAACCAATTCCGATTCGTTGGCGCCCTGCAAAGGCAAATCGAACCCCATGGCGAGACTGGGCTGGGCCATAATCTGCGCTGCGAGCCTCAGCGGAATAGGGAGCGACGTGTCGCGGCTCTGAATTTTAGTCTGGACCCGCCGCGCTTGGCTCGATGGTTTGATGTCCATCAGGCCGTCCAACTCTTCTCTGGAAATGCCGGCGATTTCCGCGAAGCGTTTACGCAGCATCACGCCCAATAACGGCGCGGCAATCTGTTTCAACAAAGGTTTCGCATTTTGCAGCAACGCAGCTCGGCCTTCTTCTTTACGCAAATCTTGGCCCTGCTGCAATTCCTGAACCAAGTAAGATGACAGGGACATTGCGTTAGTAAGCGCTTCCTCAAAGTTTTCTCGGCCGTAATCGCGGATGTAGCTATCCGGATCGTGCTGTTGGGGAAGAAACAGGAAGCCGATCTCTTTGCCATCGGTCAAAAGCGCTAGGCTGATTTCCAGCGCGCGCCAGGCCGCGCGACGGCCGGCAGCATCGCCATCGAAACAAAAAATGACATGGTCTGAAAGCCGTAACAATCGCTGAATGTGGGTTGCCGAAGTCGCGGTTCCGAGGGTGGCAACCGCATATTCCACGCCATGCTGCGCAAGAGCCACAACATCCATGTAGCCTTCCACCACGATCACCTTTTTCGAGGCGCGGATCGCCTTCATCGCTTGAGTCAGGCCGTATAGCTCGCGGCCTTTCTCGAACACCGGAGTTTCCGAGGAATTCAGGTATTTTGGCTCACCTTTGTCGAGCACCCGCCCCCCGAAGCCAATGACTTCGTTGCGTTGATTCCAAATGGGAAACATGATGCGATCGCGGAAGCGGTCGTAACGCTTGCCGCTGTCGCCTTCGATCACCAATCCTGCGGTAACGAGGGTTTGCGCATTGTAATCCGGGAAAACCGCCTCGAGATTTTGCCAACCATCCGGCGCATAGCCGATACCGAAACGCGCGGCGATCTGGCCCGACAGGCCGCGGCGTTTAAGGTAATCGATGGCTTTCGGCGATTCTTTCAATTGGGCACGATAGTATTTCAGAGCGTCGCTAAGAATAGCCGCCAAATCGACGCTGTCTTTCCTCCTGACATCGCCGTTTTTGCCTTCGACCTGCGGAACCTCAAGCCCAACGCTATCAGCCAATTGCTTGACCGCATCGACGAATGGCAAGCCATTATATTCCATCAGAAAACCCAGTGCCGTGCCGTGGGCGCCGCAGCCGAAACAATGGTAAAACTGCTTGCTTTGGCTGACGGAAAACGAAGGGGTTTTTTCGCTATGAAAAGGGCAACAGGCGAGGAAATTGGAGCCGGATTTCTTGAGGTGGAACTGCTGATCGATCACGTCGACGATATCGACGCGGCTGAGAAGCGTTTGAATGAAATCCGGTGGAATCATCGCTTCATTATAAAGAGAAGCGACTATGTGGGACAGAGAACTACGTGGACAGCTTCGCTTTAATGAAGCCGGAAACCTTACCCATATCCGCTCGGCCGGCGAGTTGGACTCTGAGTTCGGCCATGACTTTGCCCATGTCTTTCATCCCCGCTGCGCCTGTGCCGGCGATGGCCGCAGCGATAGCGGCGTCGACTTCCGCATCGCTCAGGGCTTGCGGCATGTACGCTTGGTAAATCGCGAGTTCTGCTTGTTCTTTACCGGCTAAATCCTGTCGATTTGCTGCTTGAAATTGGGTGATGGAATCGCGCCGTTGCTTGATAAGCTTCTCGATCACGGCGACAACGTCGGCGTCTGCTAAGGCGATGCGTTCGTCCACTTCGCGCTGCTTAACGGCTGCGAGCAACATCCGTATGCCGGACAAGCGCTCACTGTCCTTGGCTCGCATGGCGGCCTTCATGTCTTCGGTGATCCGGTCTTTGAGGGACATGGCAGTAAAAGGAGGGAGACAGCGGGTGGAACGCGGAACAGGGCGAGGAATATCTTCCGTTTCACGCCCATCCGCCAGCAGCTTATAAATCAGTACAGCTTGGGCGGCAACATCTGGCTGCGCAGGCGCTTATAGCGGCGTTTGACCGCAGCAGCGAGTTTGCGTTTACGTTCGGTGGTGGGTTTTTCGTAGAATTCGCGAGCGCGAAGTTCGGTCAGCAATCCAGTCTTTTCAACAGCACGCTTGAAGCGGCGTAAAGCCACATCAAACGGCTCATTCTCTTTTACTCTTACGGTCGGCATGAAACTCCTTTCGAAACCTTGGAATCGGAAAAACCAATGATTATACCGGATAAACTTGCTTTATAAAGCCGAGCTTAACTGACGATTGGATTATTTTGACCGATCCCGCCACAAGCCTTATTCAGCTTTGCTCGCAGCAAGGCATACCCTAAGAGCCCCTATACATGTGCCTTGCAGGCCTATTCATTTTGGATTTTGATGCTCGTCCGCGCGGTGGCGGTTAGGTCATTTCTGGCCGGGACCGCAATACACCGGAACAATCACCGACACGCCCACACTGTTCTGCGTCAAAGGGTTGCTGTTGTCGTAGTTGAGGCAATAGCTAAAGAACGGGCCTTTGACTTTTACCCGCCCCTGGCCGCGCGCATTCTTGATTTCCTCAATCACTTTCTTATCTTTGGCTAACTCTTCTTTCAGTCGCTTCTCCGGATCGACTTTTTTTGGCTGATCTTCCTCCGGTCGTTTCTCTTCGACGGTAATGGGATCGAGTTCCTGCACCTCGGGAGGCGGCTCAACTTTATCGTCCGCTGCGCTGACCGCCGTCACGGCTAAGGCAGCGCCAACGGCCGAGAATAATACAAAAAACATCATTCTGATCCTCATCACTGCGCCAACCCCTCCGGAACGCCATTAGGGAACAGCGCGGCAAGTTCCTGTTCGATTTTTTGCACGCGATTCTCCGGGCTGGGATGGGTGCTTGCGAATTCCGGCTGACGGCTGCCGCCGCTGGCGTTTGCCAAAATTTCCATCACGCCGACTAGAGCGCGCGGGTCATAACCTGCCTCCGACATGAGGCGCAGACCCAGCTTGTCGGACTCCAGCTCGTCGGCACGACCGTACTTCATATTGATCAGCCCGGCGACCATCTGCGCCATCTGGGCGCCACCGGCGGTAGGATCAACGCCGATCACCGCCGCGGTGGTGAGGCCAGAAGTCAGTTTCTGTTTCGCCATTTGCTCGGCGGAATGTCGCGCCAACACGTGGCCCACTTCGTGTCCCAGAACCCCGGCGAGTTGCGCTTTGGTCTTGAGGCGACCTAACAGTGCCTCGGTAATAAAAATCTGCCCACCGGGTAAGGCAAAAGCATTCACGGTTTTAGGATCTGCCAGCAAATGAAAGTTAAACTTATACTTCGATTCCTTGGCGACGGACTGCTGCACAACTTCATTGCCGATCTGTTCCACGGCCGCTCTTGACTCAGCATTTTGCGACAGGCCGCCGAATTGTTTCGCCATTTCGGGCGCCGAGCGCAATCCAATGGCGATCTCGTCTTCCTCGCTCATACCGATGTGCTGCTTTTCACCGGTGATGGGGTTGTCACTGGTGGAACTGAAATACGATATCACCGAAAACGCGGCGATCACCAACGCGATAATGATACGAAACTTAAAGCCGCCCATGGCTATCTCCTGTTGATTTTTTTCCAATCACTTTCAGCTATTTCCTTCTAATGGTTTGCTGAAAAACGTAGCGAGGATGCCCGTATGCTAGGCGCCCGGCGCGCAGGAACCGGAATGTACCCGGGGGTACATGAGGATTGCGAGCACCGCGCAACGGCGCAGACGGGCGCCGCAGTAGTTTTTCATCAACAAACCGGTGAGGATACTCGTCTTCTTCCTTTACGCAAACAAGTTCAACACCCCATCCAAACCAACGTAGTCGAGGCAGTACCTGGCATGGGAACGCAGCACCGTCTTTCCCCGATATGCGATACCTGTGCCCGCAGCGTCGAACATAGGACGATCGTTAGCGCCATCGCCCAGCGCGATAATTTGCCCAGCGCCCTCGATGTCCAGCATGGCGGTTACCTCACTAAGTTTATCTGCTTTTCCGCAGGGATCTAACAACGGGCCAACGATGGCGCCCGTTAGCTTGCCGCCAATCACCTCAAGTTCGTTCGCATATGCGAAATTTAGCCCCAGCCGCCGTTTCAGCCGCTCGGTAAAAAACGTGAATCCGCCCGAAACCAGCATGGTGTTAATGCCCTGTTTTTGCAACCCCCCGATCAATCTAGCCGCGCCTGGATTAAGTTCTAACCGTTCTTCATAGACTCGCTCAAGCGCGCTCACGTCCAAACCCTTCAGCAACGCGACCCGGCGCCGCAGGCTTTCGCCGAAATCGATCTCGCCGTTCATCGAGCGCTCGGTAATTGCCGCAACCTCTTGTTTAAGCCCGGCATAGTCCGCGACTTCGTCCAAGGATTCGATATTGATCAGAGTCGAATCCATATCCAAAGCAACGAGTTTGAAATAGGACAGCTTGAGGTCAACCGGCACGAAGGCGAAATCAAGCTGCGCCGCTTTACAGCGAGCGCCAAGCTCCGGGTGGAACTCTGCATTCCGGAGTTTAAAAACGTTCGGCGCGAAATCTTGGATCGACTTGGCTTGCGTAATTTTAGCGATGGCTTCGATGTCGCGCCGATCGACCGCCATACCCTGTAACACCAGCAGCGTATCGCGTTCTTTCACGATAATATAGGCTCGGCGCTCATCGGAATTCCGTGAGCAGCGATTTCACCCGCTCCACGCGCTGATCGAGATCGGGAAGAGCTTCAACTACTTTCAATCGATCGGGACCCGCGAGTTTGTAATTGCGATTGCGCTGTATCAATTGAATGATGCGCACCGCGTCGATCGGCGGATTGGGTATGAATTGCAACTGGATGGTGTCGAGACCAG
>JALYOK010000369.1 GCA_030856925.1 Pseudomonadota bacterium | reverse complement strand
CTGCTCGCTCCGGTTTACAACTGGTTCACCGAAGGGTTTGATACCAAGGATCTGAAAGAAGCGAAGGCGCTCCTTTCGGCATTGGAAGCGTCTTAGGCGTTAGATTTCGACAGGCGGCCTAGCGAGAACTCCGCATCCAGAGCGTAGAGTTCGAAGGTTGGGCTGACGAAGGAAGGAAGCCCAACATTGGAACGGTGCGCAAGCGCACCCTACATTTTTTCGGAAGCCTGCCGCGACCCGCATGGAGCTTGCCTCTTGGCAAAGCATAGCCGGAGCGCCTCACCAGCCCGTAGGTTGGGGTGAGGAACGAACCCCAACGTCAACCCCGCTCGCCCCAACAGGCGCATTTATATTGTCAACTAGCAGCGACAAATTTCGGTTGGCAAGATTCAATGCAAAGAAATAGGTGGCGCCCACAACTTGGGCTCGGAGGTAATACATAAGACGTAATGATATCGCGAAGACCCGTGTTGGGGTTCGTGCCTCACCCCAACCTACGGCACTGCCATGGCATAGATGAATATTTATTCTAACGTTATCCCGGAAGTCTTGATGAGCTTGCTTAGTTTCTCCCGCTCGATTTTCATGAATGCCGCGAAGCTATCAGGCGGGCCGGAAATATCCAATTGATCATCAGATCCGGGAATTTTCATGTAATCAGACGAGTGCCGCGCATTGACAAAAGCGCGGTTGAGCTTATTAATTACATTGCGAGGCGTATTGGCCGGGGCCAAGATTCCGAACCATGCTCCGATATCGAGTCCTTCGATGCCCAGTTCCCTTGCTGTCGGTGTGTCCGGAAAGCTGAGAGAACGTTTGGACGCCAGTGCCATCAACGGCACGATCTTACCCGCCTTTACCTGAGGCAATGCCGAGGCGACGACGTCGAACGCCAACTGGATATGCCCGCCGAGCAGGTCGTTCATGGTTTGATTATTGCCCTTGTATGGCACGTGAGTTAATTCGATGCCAATCTTCCTGCTCAGCAGCTCGCCAAGAAGATGCTGTATCGATACGTTGCCGCTTGACCCATACGCGAGCCTCCCCGGCTTCGTTGCGGCAACCAAGTCATCGAAGGTTTTTATCCCCAAATGAGAACTGCTGAACAGAAGAAAAGGTGCGACGGCAAGACCGGTAACCGGCGCAAAACTTTTTTCGGGATCATAGGAAATCTTCTGCCCAAAAGCCGGGGCCAAGGCCAACTCGTAATTCAGCCCGTACAGCAACGTATAGCCATCGGGCGCGGCATTCGCCACGCTTTCCGCCGCAATGGTTCCCGACGCACCGGGCCGGTTGACGACGATGACGTTCTGGCCGAGTTCGGCGGACACTTTTTCCGCAAATAGCCGTGCTCGCCCATCGGCTGTGGCGCCCGCCGCGATACCGATGACCAGCTTGATAGGTTTGGTTGGATAAGGACCCGCTGCGAAGCTTGCTGTTGATAAAGCAAATGCTAGAGCAATGCCGATAAGATGTACGAAATGCACAATAATGGTCATTGCAATCTGCCTCGTAACCGCATCACAGGAAAACTATAAGCTCTTCGGGATTGCGTGCAAGTGGTGCGTCGGCCTATGTCGAAAGACATTTTGACAGGAAAAACGGAAGGCGGAAAAGTATTGGTTTTTGCTTTTTTTATTGAAGGGGACGATGGGTATGGTTCCCCTGGGTTTCGCTACGCTCTATCCAGGCCTACCTGAATGTTTGGAGAAGCGCGTCGATACGGGGTGGCCTTGGGCCATTGCCTCGCCGGTTATGTCTTGCCACAAGGCAAGCTGGATATGCGTCGTGGCAGGGAGGCATAGCGATTACGCGGCGAGTTGTTCGAAGGCGGACAGAATGCGGCCCGACCAGTGGGAGACGGAATCCTTAGTACTTTATGAAAACCGTAGCGAGCGGCTCAAAGTCGAGGCGCGCAGCGCGCCGAAACCGGATTAAAGTCCATGAGGATTTCGAGCACCGCGCAACGAAGGATTTGAGCCGCGCTGTAGGTTTTCAGATTTTTTCTTGGTAGTGGCGGTAATAGGCCATCACCTTCGGAACGTAAGCCACTGTCTCTCGATAAGGCGGAATGCGCCGCCCATTCTTGATCACTGCGCCTTCGCCGGCGTTGTAAGCAGCAATGGCAAGTTCAATATCGTTGTTGAACAGCTTCAGCAGGTAACTTAGATACTGCGCGCCGGCGCGAATGTTCTGTGTCGGATCGAACACGTCGGCGACCTTGTAGCGTACCGCCGTATCCGGCATCAATTGCATCAGCCCCGATGCGCCACGCGGCGACACGGCTTCTGGATTATAACGGGATTCCGCCAGGATCACGGCGTGCACCAGCGCCGGATCGATTTGGTATTTCTTCGCGACTTTCTGAATCTGCTTGTTATACAGATTGAGTTTTTTTTGCGAAATCTTGGGCAGTTTGGTCGCGCCCGCTACGCGGGTTTTCTTTTTGTCGATCGGTTTCGCAACCGAACGCTGAAATAGTTTGTAGCGATCGTCCAGTTGCTTAGTGCTGATGTGGGCGCGGCCATTCTCGTCGACGTAACCAAAAAGGTCTGCCCACGTGAGGGCGCAGAAGCAAGATAGGATTAGAGCGGCAAACAAATAAGTCGTGCGGATCATTGGAATCTCCGTCGAAAGCGTAGTTGAGCCAGTTGGTTGTGAGCTACCGGGTACTTGGCCTATACCTGGCGTGATTATAGATCATTGATAACATGAGCAAGTTTATTTTTGTCGGCGCGCGCTCTAGCGGACTTTCAACAGCCGCTGCTTCTCCCGCTGCCACTCGCGCTCTTTCTCAGTCTCGCGCTTGTCGTGTTGCTTCTTGCCCTTGGCGAGCCCAATCTCGAGTTTGATGCGGCCGCGAGTATAGTGCATGTCGAGCGGCACTAACGTATAACCCGCCCGCTCGACCTTGCCGATTAACTTGTGAATCTCTTCGCGATGCATGAGCAATTTGCGCGTCCGCACCGGATCGGGATGCACGTGGGTCGAGGCGGTCGGTAGCGGACTGATGTGGGAGCCGATCAAATTCAATCCACCGCCGAGGACGACAACGTACGCCTCCTTTAGCTGCACCCGCGCGGCGCGGATCGCCTTCACTTCCCAGCCTTCCAATACAAGGCCGGCCTCGAAACGCTCCTCGATGAAATAGTCGTAAAACGCTTTTTTGTTTTGAGCAATGCTCATGATGACCGATGCTGCGAACAAGAACGGCATTTTAGCATCCGCTCTTACGCTAAAATCTCGTCATGAAGCGCGTTGAACAATCCGTCCTAGTGCCCCACTCCGCCGCTGCGATGTTCCAATTGGTGGACGATGTCGAACACTACCCTCAATTCTTGCCCTGGTGCGGCGGGACTTCTGTTAAATTAAAGAACGACCAAATCACCGAAGCCGCGATCAGAATCGATTTTCACGGCATTAAGCAAAGCTTCACAACGCGCAATGAAAAAACGTCCCCGAGCCGTATGGACGTCAAACTGGTGGATGGCCCATTCAAGCTGCTGCAGGGACACTGGCGCTTTCACCCGCTAGGCGATCATGGCTGCAAGGTGGAACTCGTGCTCGAATACGAGTTCACCGGCAAATGGCTGGAAAAAATCATCGGCCCGGTTTTCAATCACATCGCGAGCACGCTGGTCGACGCATTCGTGAAGCGCGCAGACGCAGTGTCCGCCAGCGACGGGTAGGCGATGCACCCTACGGACACGATGAGCGAAGCGGCGTCGCTCTGGCTCGAAAGCTGATTGTCGGACGGCGTGTCTGGTTGAATCGGCATCATCTTGAGTTCCAAAAGATCGATAATATAATCAAACTTGTACATTAGTTGCCGGAGCGA
>JALYOK010000363.1 GCA_030856925.1 Pseudomonadota bacterium | reverse complement strand
CACCGCTTTCACCCCGAGCAATTGCGTGCCTTTCGCCGCCCAGTCGCGCGACGAGCCGGTGCCGTATTCCTCGCCGCCGAAAATCACGGTCGGAATGCCGGCGGCGATGTATTTCATCGCAGCGTCGTAGATCGACAACTGTTCGCCGGAGGGTTGATATAAGGTGAGGCCGCCTTCGACACGCGAAGCATCGGCCTTTGGCGGCAACATCAGGTTCTTGATACGCACATTGGCGAAGGTGCCGCGCATCATGATTTCGTGGTTACCCCGGCGCGAGCCATAGCTATTGAAGTCCACCACATTGACGCCATTGTTTTGCAGCCATGTCCCGGCGGGTGAAGAAGCCTTGATTGCGCCGGCGGGACTGATGTGATCTGTCGTCACCGAATCTCCAAAAACACCGAGGGCGCGGGCGCCTTTCACGTCGGCGCTGGTTCCTGCGCTCGGGCCGAAGTTTTCGAAGAACGGCGGCTCGGCGATGTAAGTAGACTTATCCCAATTGTAAACTTGGCCGGATGTAGAAGGAATGTTGTTCCACAAGTCGAAACCTTGGGTGAAATCGGCATAAAGTTTGCGGTAGGTCGCGGCGTGGGTCGCGTGTTGCATGACTGCGGCAACTTCGGCCTGGCTAGGCCAAAGGTCTTTCAGGTACACCGGCGCGCCGTCCTTGTCGTTGCCAATCGGATCGTTATCCATGTCGATCAACACGGTGCCCGCCAGCGCAAACGCTATCACCAGCGGCGGCGAGGCTAAAAAGTTGGCGCGGATACTGGCGTGGATGCGCGCTTCGAAATTACGATTGCCGGACAATACGGCGGCGGCAACAATGTCATTCTGGATAACGGATTGCTCGATCGTTTCATCGAGCGGACCGGCATTGCCGATACAAGTGGTGCAGCCGTAGGCGGCGACATTGAAGCCGAGCTTTTCCAGATAGGGCATCAGGCCGGCATTGGTTAAATATTCCGTCACCACCCGCGATCCGGGCGCCAGTGAAGTCTTGATATGGGGCTCGATGGTTAGGCCTTTTTCCACGGCTTTTTTCGCCAGCAAGGCGGCGGCCAACAACACGCCGGGATTCGAGGTGTTGGTGCAAGAGGTGATCGCCGCGATCAACACGTCGCCACTGCCGACGTCGATGCCGGGTTTTTGAGTTGCATAGCGTTTGCCAAGCTCTGCCGCTTTTTTGTTGAAGCCGTTTTCTATCGTGGGCTTGCTGAACAACTCGGTGAATTTGCGCTTGAGGTTGGGCAGTTCGATGCGATCCTGCGGTCGCTTGGGCCCGGCAACGGACGGCTTGATGGACACCAAATCGAGGGACAACACCTTTGTGTAATCGATATCGCCGGCCCGGGGCATGCCGAACAAGCCCTGTGCTTTGAAGTACGCTTCGAACGCGGCGATTTCATCAGCGCTGCGGCCGGTGTTCCTGAAATATTCGATGGTAGTTTGATCAACCGGGAAAAAGCCCATGGTCGCGCCATATTCCGGCGCCATGTTGGCGATGGTAGCGCGATCGGGCAGCGCCAAGGACGCGGCGCCTTCGCCGAAGAATTCGACGAATTTGCCGACGACTTTTTCCTTACGCAGCATTTCCGTCACGGTGAGCACGAGATCGGTGGCGGTGACGCCTTCACGCAGTTTTCCGGTCAAGTTCACGCCGACCACATCGGGCGTCAGAAAATACACCGGTTGGCCAAGCATGCCGGCTTCCGCTTCGATACCGCCCACGCCCCAGCCGACTACGCCGATGCCGTTGATCATGGTGGTATGGGAATCGGTTCCGACCAAGGTATCGGGATAGTAGACACCATCTTTTTGATGCACGCCGCGGGCCAAGTATTCCAGATTCACTTGATGAACGATGCCGATGCCGGGCGGAACCACTTTGAATGTGTCGAACGCCTGCATTCCCCATTTCATGAACTTGTAGCGCTCGCCGTTGCGTTGGAATTCCAGTTCCATGTTTTTGCGCAGCGCGTCGTGGCTGGCGTAATGATCGATTTGCACCGAATGGTCGACGACTAGATCCACCGGCACCAGCGGTTCGATGAGTTTAGGGTTTTTGCCCATCCTGTTCGCCACTCCCCGCATGGCGGCAAGGTCGGCGAGCAACGGCACCCCGGTAAAATCCTGTAAAAGAATTCTTGCGACCACAAAGGGTATCTCATCGGTGCGCAGGGCAGTCGGTTTCCACGCAGAGAGCTGTTTGACGTGACCTTCATTGATTTTCTTGCCGTCGAAATTGCGCAGCACCGCTTCGAGCACGATGCGGATCGAAACCGGCAGGCGCGAGATTTTTCCGAGGCCGGCTTTTTCCAGTGCAATCAAGGAGTAGAACTGGCCTTGTGTGGCGCCGACATTGAGAATTTGCAGACAGTTGTAAAGATTGTGTGCCATGAGATGGGGTCCTAAGAGGATTTACTTGGCGTCCTGAAATTTTTGAATATCGGTAATATTGATCTTGGAGCCGTCGGGCATGATCATGTCGCCGGGCCGCTGGTCGGCTTTGCACGCGCCGAGCCATTTCGCATCGATGGTCTGCTTCGACTCCCTCATGCCTTTGTTGGGCGGACTGTAGGTCGAGGTCCGATCGATCTTGTAGGTGTTGCTGAAGTCGCCGCTCAAAATCGCTTTGGTGGTCACAGTGGAATCAGTGAATTTGCAGACGCTGGTGACGGTGATCGCGCCGGCCGATTTTTTCATCTTCGGCTGGCCGCAATTCTTCGGAATCTTTCCACCGAACGAGGAGGCAAGGCCGGTATCGGATTTCATGTCGACGCAGGTCGTAACGGTTTGCGGCTGACCGTTGGTCTGGTTACCGATCATGGTCATTTCCCATAGGCCGGATTTGCGTTTTGGCAGGTCGAGTGCGTGGGCCGTATTGACGAATGCGACGCTGGCCGCGAAGACGATTAGTGGAATCACGCGCATTGGGCTTCCAATTTCCAAATGTAGTCGTATTAGGCCGGGACGCGTGCTCATCCTATGTTGTCATTCCCGCGAAAGCGCGAATGACAGTTCAAAGGATCTCGCCATCACCTGCACGGCTATTGCCCCCGGCAATGCATTGCTTGAGAGCCGCTCCGGTACGGGGTCGCCTCGGGCCATTGGCTCTTAGCCCGGCTCAAATAACAAACAGGTCGACAAATTCATCGACCGGCGTATCGTTCAATCGTTTCGCGTCCAAGCATAGATCGAGAATCTGCTGCTGCTGCTTGGCCGGGAATTGGCGCGCGAGGTTGGTCTTGAATTTTTCCACCAGCATCGGCATGCCTTCCTTGCGGCGACGCTTGTGACCGATCGGATACTCGACCACAATCTCTTTGAGTTTTTTGCCATTCTTGAGTTCCACCGTCAGTCCGTTGGCGATCGAACGCTTGTTCGGGTCGTGATAATCCTTGCTGAAGGACTTATCTTCTACGCATTCGATCTTGTCGCGAAGCTTGTCGATGCGCGCATCGGCGGCGACATTGTCCTCGTAATCACCGGCGGTGAGACGGCCGAAAATCAACGGCACGGCGACCATATACTGAATGCAATGATCACGGTCGGCGGGATTGTTGAGCGGGCCTTTTTTGTCGATGATGCGAATGCAGGCCTCGTGGGTGCGGATGGTGATCTTCTTGATATCCTCGGCGCTGTTGCCCATTTTCACGAGCTCCATGTGCAAGGTCATCGCGGCCTCGACCGCGGTTTGCGAATGAAATTCGGCCGGGAAGGAAATCTTGAACAGCACCTGCTCCATCACGTACGAACCATACGGGCGCTGAAACTTGAACTCGTTGCCCTCGAACGATACGTCGTAGAACCCCCAGGTTTTCGCGCTTAACACCGAGGGATAGCCCATCTCGCCCTTCAACGTGCGCATCGCCAGCAATACCGCTCGGGACGTCGCATCGCCGGCGGCCCAGGATTTGCGCGAGCCGGTATTCGGCGCGTGGCGATAAGTGCGCAGGCTCTGGCCGTCGACCCAGGCTTGCGATACGGCGTCGATGATCTCATCGCGGCTGCCGCCCATCATCTGGGTGACGACGGCGGTGCTCGCCACCTTAACCAACACCACGTGATCGAGGCCGACTTTATTGAAGCTGTTTTCCAGCGCCAAACAGCCCTGAATTTCATGGGCTTTGATCATACCGGTCAACACGTCCTTCATGACGAGTGGCTTGTTGCCGCGGGACACGGCCACGCGGGAGAGGTAATCGGCGGTGGCCAAAATGCCGCCGAGGTTATCCGAGGGATGACCCCATTCAGCGGCGAGCCAGGTGTCGTTGAAGTCCAGCCAGCGAATCATGGCGCCGATGTTGAACGCGGCGGTGACGGGATCGAGCTGGAACTGGGTGCCGGGAACCTTGGCGCCATTGGGCACTATCGTGCCGGGCACCGTCGGTCCAAGCAGCTTGGTGCAGGCCGGATATTCCAGCGCCTCCAGACCGCAGCCCAGCGTGTCCATCAAGCAATAGCGCGCGGTTTCGTAGGCTTCCTTGCTTTTGATTGTGTAACCGTCGGCATACTTGGCGATGCCCACCAGGACTTCATCGGGGCTCGGGCGGGCTTTTAAGATGTGGGCTGACATAGACACTTTCGTTGCTGTGATTAATGCGTGAAAAGTGGAGAGTGAAGAGTGAAAAGTAAAGGCCCTTCACCTTTCCAGCTTCACCGGTCTTCGATCGGTACGAACTTCAAATCCTCAGGGCCGGTGTAGTTCGCGCTCGGCCGAATAATTTTAGTGTCGATGCGCTGCTCGATGACGTGGGCGGACCAGCCGGACGCGCGCGCGATGACGAACAGCGGCGTGAACATCGCGGTGGGCACGCCCATCATGTGGTAGCTCGTGGCGCTGTACCAATCGAGGTTGGGGAACATTTTCTTCTCACGCCACATAACTTCTTCCACCCGGGCGGAGATGTTGAAGAGCTTCATGTTGCCCGCATCCTCGGACAGCTTGCGGGCGACTTCCTTGATGACCACGTTGCGCGGATCGGAAATGGTGTACACCGGATGGCCGAAGCCGATGATGACTTGTTTCTCGGCGACGCGCTTGACGATGTCCGCTTCGGCATCGTCCGGATTGTCGTAACGCCCAATAGTGTCGAATGCGAATTCGTTAGCGCCACCGTGCTTCGGACCTTTCAGCGCGCCGATGGCGCCGGTGATGGCGGAATACATATCGGAGCCGGT
Organism: Pseudomonadota bacterium; assembly: GCA_030856925.1. Taxonomy (GTDB): domain Bacteria; phylum Pseudomonadota; class Gammaproteobacteria; order Burkholderiales; family JALYOK01; genus JALYOK01. Next base: position 3,094 of record JALYOK010000363.1, on the reverse strand, counting down.
GCCGGCGATGACCCGAGCAGCGAACGTCGAGGCATTGAATTCGTGCTCGGCGTACAACACCAGCGAAGTGTGCATGGATTTCACCCAAATATCGCTGGCGGGTTTACCATGCATAAGGTGAAGGAAATGTCCGCCGATGGAATCGTCGTCGGTCTCGACTTCGATGCGGCGGCCCGAATGGGAGTAGTGGTGCCAATAAAGCAGCATGGAGCCTAGGCACGCCATCAACCGATCGGCGATATCGCGCGCCGGCGCAAGCTTGTGTTCTTCGCCTTCCGGCAGCACGGAACCGAGCGCCGAGCAACTGGTGCGTAACACGTCCATAGGATGACTATTGGCGGGAATGCATTCCAGAATATCCCTTACATTCGCCGGAATGCCGCGCAGCGCCTTGAGCTTGGTCTTGTAAGCGTTGAGTTCCGTCTGGGTGGGAAGCTTGCCATGCACCAGCAAATGGGCGATCTCTTCAAACTCGCACTTGTCGGCGACATCCAGAATGTCGTAACCGCGATAATGCAAATCGTTGCCGCTGCGGCCAACGGTGCACAGCGCCGTGTTACCCGCAGGCACGCCCGAAAGCGCGACGGATTTCTTTGTTTTGATGACCGATGTTGCTTCGGTTGTGCTCATAGTGCTCCTATTTTTGTAAGTAGGGATCCCGCTCGATCTATGACCGGTGCGCAGAGCGCACCCTACAGATTATTTTTGGTGCGCGAACAATTCGTCTAACTTTTGTTCGTAGGCGTGGTAGTCGAGATAGTCGTAAAGGTCGACCCGGCTCTGCATGGTGTTCACCACGTTCTTTTGCGTGCCTTCCTTGCGCACGTGCCGGTACACGTTGAGCGCTGCGGCATTCATGGCGCGGAACGCCGACAGCGGATAAAGCACCAGACTGACGTCGGCGCTCGCCAATTCGTCCACGGTGAAAAGCGGCGTCGCGCCGAATTCGGTGATGTTGGCGAGGATCGGCACTTTCACTGCCTCGGCGAATTGTTTATACATGCACAACTCCGTCATTGCCTCGGGAAAAACCATGTCGGCGCCCGCTTCGACGCAAGCACAGGCGCGGTCGATGGCTGCTTCTAAACCCTCTACCGCAAGGGCGTCGGTGCGGGCCATGATGACGAACTCCGAATCCGTGCGCGCATCGGCGGCGGCCTTGATGCGGTCTGTCATTTCCTGTTGCGAGACCAATTCCTTATTGGGGCGATGCCCACACCGCTTGGCGCCCACCTGATCTTCGATATGCATGGCGCCCGCGCCGAATTTAATCAGTGACTTCACCGTGCGCCCGACGTTGAATGCGGAGGCGCCGAAACCCGTGTCCGCGTCCACCAGCAGGGGCAGGTCGCAGACGTCCGTGATGCGGCGCACGTCGGTTAATACATCATCCAAAGCGCTGATGCCCAGATCGGGCAAACCCAGCGAACCCGCCGCGACACCCCCGCCGGATAGATAGATCGCCTTAAACCCGGTTCGCTCGGCGAGACGCGCGTGATAGGCGTTGATCGTGCCGATTACCTGCAGCGGCTTTTCGGAAGTGAGCGCGGCGCGGAATCGAGCGCCGGCGGAAGAGTCGGAGTGAGAAGTCACGGTTGCTAAAATATGGATATTGTCACGAAGAATTGCTGCCTGCCAATTTTTGCGGAGCTTAAATTAATGTTAACTTTGTCGCATCGCACTGTCAATGTAAAAACCTGTCTTATGTAAAAACCTGTCTTATATAAGATATTAAACAGTGGACGCAACCGCGCTCGCCATGATAAATTTACACACTATGATGCACGTGCAAGCGTCGCCTAGTTTCCGTCCGCTCTATGAGCAAATCAAGATCCTCCTGACCCAAAGCCTGATCGCGGGCGAGTGGCGTCCGGGTGAATCCATTCCAAGCGAGATTGAGCTTGCGGGACGCTTTCGAGTGAGTCAAGGCACGGTACGCAAGGCGGTTGACGAGTTGGCCGCGGAACATATCCTGGTTCGCCGGCAAGGCAAGGGTACTTTCGTTGCAACCCATGCCGAACCGCAAGTACGGCACCGCTTCCTGCGGGTGATCGCCGATAGCGGTGAGCGCGAGCCGGTAGAAAGCCGCTTGGTCGAGTGCAAACGGGGTAAAGCCCCAGCGGTGGCCGGCAAGGCCTTGGGACTCAAAACAGGCGCCGCGATATTCACCATCAAACGCCTGCTGGTCTTTTCCGGCCAGCCCATGATCTTCGACGAAATCACGCTGCCCGAGGCGATGTTTAAAGGCCTCAGCCCGGAAAGACTCACCTCGTATAAAAATTCCTATTACAGCTTGTACGAGAGCCAGTATGGCGTGCGTATGATTCGCGCCGAGGAACGGTTGAAGGCAGTGGTCGCCGATCCGAAAGCGGCGCAACTGTTAGAAATCGATTTGGGGGCGCCGCTCCTGTGTGTTGATCGAATCGCTTACACCTACGGCGATCGCCCGGTAGAATGGCGGCGCGGTTACTGCAACACCGACACTCATTGTTATGTTAACGAACTTACTTGACCAGTCCGCCCCATGGCGCCTGCTATTCCCGTAAAGAAACGTCCCAAGCACTTGGATTTGACCAAGATCCATTTGCCGTTGCCCGGTCTCGTGTCGATTCTGCATCGGGTGAGCGGCGCTGCGTTATTTTTGATTGGCATTCCGTTCTTGCTGTGGGTGCTCCACTGCAGCTTGGCGAATCAACAAGGATTCGATGGCTGGCGCGATACATTCAATCATCCCCTGGTAAAGCTCATCGTAATCGGATTTCTGTGGGCGTACCTTCATCATTTCTTCGCCGGCCTGCGGTTCTTAGCTTTGGACTTACACATTGGAATCTCGCTTCCCGCGGCTCGAGCGAGCAGCAGATGGGTATTGATCGTAAGCCTGGCATTGACGCTGATGTTCGGAGTTTGGCTATGGTGACGCGCGTTGTCGTCGGCGCCCATTACGGACTGAAGGATTGGCTGGCGCAGCGCGTGACCGCCATTGTGATGGTCGTCTATACGATCATTTTTCTGGCTGCGCTTGTAACGCGTGCGCCAATGGGATTTCCGGAATGGAAAGCGCTGTTTACACATGGCGTCATGCGTGTCCTGACAT
>JALYOK010000358.1 GCA_030856925.1 Pseudomonadota bacterium | reverse complement strand
GCCGAGAGATCTGCGCACCGTCGGCATCGGGATCCTCAGGCACCAGTTGCGGAAATCGCCGCACGCCGGCCTTGTAGCGGACATCGGGAAACGGCGCATCGTAAGCGGCAATTTCTTGCGCTGTGAGTTGCGGACAGGTGCGCGACATCAGTTTACCCACGGCCATGTCGGGATTCTTGTTGCTCCATGCGCGCCAGTCGAGAAAACCCTGAGACAACGGTGTGTCTCCAGTCGCGAACGCCGTATTCATCGCCAGCAAACCGCTGAAGCGATCGGCCATGTCGATGGGTAAGGTGAGACCCAACAGCCCGCCCCAATCCTGGCAAACCAGAGTAACGTTCGTGAGGCCCAGTCGCTCGATAAGTTCCCGCAACATTTTGCGGTGAAAACCGAACGTATAGATCGCATCCTCCACGGGCTTGTCGGATTTGCCGAAACCGATGAAGTCCGGCGCGATAACGCGGCGCCCTGCCGCAGCGAAAACCGGGATCATTTTTCGATAGAGATAGCTCCATGTCGGCTCGCCGTGCAGGCATAAAAACGTGCTCGTTGCAGCGGGCGGCCCCTCATCGACGTAGTGAATGCGTATGCCTCGATAACTCGGCAAGTCCTCGACATAGTTCGGCGCGAAGGAATAACCGGGAAGATTATTGAAGCGCGATTCCGGTGTACGCAGTATCTCCACGTTAGGGCTCCTCGGTGGTTATGCCGGACCGATTGCGACGGCGAACGAAGAATTCCTTGAGGCGTTGCCCGCACTCTTCTGCGAGCACTCCACCCGTAACGCTCGTATGATGATTCAACCGCGCGTCGTCGAACAAGTTGACGACGCCGCCACAAGCGCCAGTCTTCGGGTCCGGCGCGCCGTAGATGACGCGCGCGATTCGAGCATGCATAGTCGCGCCGGCGCACATCACGCAAGGCTCCAAGGTCACGTAGAGATCGCAATCGACCATACGATAGTTGCCGATACGTTGGGCAGCTTCGCGCAATGCAATCACTTCGGCGTGGGCGGTCGGGTCATCGCGAGAGATGGTCGCGTTGTATCCCCGTCCGATGATTTCGCCACCTCGCACAACGATTGCACCGACCGGGACTTCGCCGGCACGGTCCGCCTGCGCCGCTAATTCAAGCGCAACGGCCATGAAAGAAAGGTCTGCCTCGTACAGCGGCGTCGGCTCCAAACGGCATCACTCCTTGACGGACACGCGCCGCATCCAACTCGCAACCGCGCGCTGCTCGGCGTCGCCGTCGGCGAACGCGGCCGCTACATTGCGCCGATCTGTCATGGGTCGATTTTGGCTGAGCTTGAATTTACCTTCCAAGCGCTCAACAACCATTTCGAAAGCGACGATCCCTTGGATCATGCTTTGAAGATAGTCCGGTCGCAGTTCGTCAAACCGATCTCGATAGGCTGGGTCTATCGCGGCCACCAATCGTTGCTGCGCCGTGTGTTTGGACTCGGCATCGTGCACGAGCGTAACTCGACCGTAGGCGTGAACCGCAATGTAATTCCACGTCGGCACGCTCTCTTTGCTCTCGTACAGCGAGGGCGACACATAGGCGTGAGGTCCGCTAAAAACGATCATTGCGTTGGGATTACGTTCCAAGAACTGCCAATGGGGATTGCCGCGCGCCATATGACCTTCGATGATCGTGCTCTCATTTTTCGTACGCACAATCAGCGGCAAATGGGTAGCAAACGTTTCGCCGTCGCCCTGGCTGCTAATCAGCAAGGCGAAGTTGTATGCCCGCATCACCTCCGTCAATAATGCTTGGTCTTCTTGTACAAAGTGTTTAGGGATGTACACCGTGTATTCCCAATCAAGTGTCTCCGAGAGCCGAAACTCGCATCAATGGTAGCGTTATTGAAGTTTAGCATTGAAGCTTAGAGTAGTTTTTATCGCCACGTTTACCGTAAAAAAAAGACCGCTTTTGGTGGCCAGAGTTAGACTCGGTTTGAGGGCAATTAGTCTTCTTCACCGAGCCTACTGGGTATAAAAAGTTGGATTATGTCGGACAATACAGTACATTAGCGTATGTATTGCAAGCACAGCTTGAGCTACCTACCAAATGCCCCGAAACATCACGGCCGACACTTCGTATCGACTCGGCCTAAAGAATGCGCGCGAAAAACAGAATTACTCTCCAGGAACAGCAGG
>JALYOK010000328.1 GCA_030856925.1 Pseudomonadota bacterium | reverse complement strand
ACGTATACCCAGCCGTCCGCGTCGCAACAAATGTTATGCACGATGTTGAATTGGCCCGGATCGCAGCCCGGTTCACCCCACGACTTGATCAACTTGCCGTCCGCTGAATACTTGTGCACGCGTGCGTTGCCGTAGCCATCCGATACGTAGATATCGCCGTGCGGCGAGAGCGCGGTGTGCGTACAGCGATGGAACGGCTCGCCGCTCATGTAGGGTGCGGGTTTCTCCGGAATACCGATGGTAAGTACTACCTTGCCTTCGAGTGTGCACTTGCGCACGGTGTGGTCGCCATCGTCGGTGCAATACAGACTTTCGTCGGGACCTATATGCAGGCCATGCGCCCGATTAAATAGTTCCTCGCCCCACGAACGCAGGAAATTGCCCTCGCGGTCAAAGACAATCATCGGATGTGCACCGCGATTGAATACGTAGACGCGGTCCTGATTGTCTACCGCCACGGCGGCGACGTCATTCAACTCCCAGCCTTCGGGCAGTTTGCCCCAGTCTGCTTTTACTTCGTACCGAAAGCGTCCATCGCCTAGCACAGTGGTCATGATCGTCTCCTGGAGGTTGGGGTGAGGGCCAATAATCTAGATACTTGATCTAGTCGAGGATGATAGCAGCCAAAACCGGCTGATCCTGCAGGACGGCGGCCTTTACTATCATTGCCGAAGCATGGGCTTTTGTTTCGAAGAGCCAATGCATCGCTAGGTCATGGCACTATCGATGTGGAAGAAAGTTAAGCGGCAAGCCGGGACAATGCCATTGCATCGTGTAGAGTCGTCCCAGCCCCGACGACGTGATATACGCCGTTCGCAAATCCGGTCCGCCAAAGCATATGTTCGTGACCATGATATCGAATTCCGGAACCGGTACCTTTGCCCGAACCACGCCCTCCTGCGAGATGGCCGTCACGCAGCCGGTACCCAAAGTGGCCACGACAATGTTGCCTTCCGAATCGAGCGCTAGAGAATCGAGTCGCTCGTAGCCGCTGAACTTGTACAGGAGTCGACCGGGCCAGAACGCATGGGGGCCCGGAGCGAGTTTGCCGGGGCGTTCGATATCGAAGGCCCACACCCGTGCGCCACTGGTCTCGGCTACATAGAGGGTGGCTTCGTCGGCTGAAAGGCCAATACCGTTTGGCGTATCGATTGGATGGACGATCTCCAAGATGGAGCGGCCGTCCGGCTGTGCATAGTAAATCGCTCCCCGGTCGATTGAGCGGGCGCGGCGCTTGCCCAGATCCGTGAAATAAAAACCACCACTGGCATCGAACACAATGTCGTTTGGCCCCTTCAACGATTCGCCGTTGCACTCGGTGTATAAGGTTTCGACTGCGCCCGAGGCGATATCCACTGCCTGGATGCTGCCGCCTACGTAGTCGGATGCCAGCGCCTCCCCGGGGCGTCGGAAAGGGCCTTGTTGGATCCATTCAAATCCGCCGTTGTTGCACACGTACACGCGCCCGTCTGGCCCCATCGCCGCACCGTTTGGGCCGCCGCCACAGTCGGCGATGACGCTGATCTGGCCGTTGGGACGCACGCGGCTTAGGGTGCGGCGCTCAATCTCGACCAGAATCACCGAGCCGTCCGCCATTGCAATCGGCCCTTCCGGAAATCTGAGGCCTCGACATATCTCTTTCATTACCGATCCCTCCAATTTATTCGTTTGTGCAGTGTAAGCTTACCGTGCGCCCTTGTCTTTTCGTGGTGATATTCCAGTTCCTGTCGTCCGTAAAGATTCCTTCGGCAGATCTCCGCAAGGCGGGTTATGGCCCAGATTCCCGCCTGCGGTTAACTGCTTTCCTGTGCCACGATTATCGGTAAGCACTAACCTAAAGCCGTGGAACTTTCACGCGATCGAGAGCCGCCTGCTCGATGCAGCGCGCCACCTCGATTGATGGCGTCCAGAGGTCTACCTGTGCGATGGATTGGTTCGCTGCCTCCACGATAGTCGTTGCGCCGTGCCGCGGCCCTTATCCTGCCTGCCTCGTGGCATCACATAGTCTGATACCCGCATGGTGACTGCCCGCCAGGCTTTGCCTTGCCGGGAAGCAAGTTCGAAAAGGTTCGTGGAGTAACTTAGGGAAGCTCTGATTAAACCAGTTTCGTCGCGGTACCGCGTCGCTCACAAAAATATCTCCTTACATGTCATCCATATGCGGCGTCGATATTTTTTGTTCGCGCCTTGTCTCGCTTAGAACTCGAAATTAATCAGAGCTTCCTTACGCTACTCGCGGCAAAATAAATGGGTGCGTGTTTTCATAGGCGCGCGCAGCGCGCAGCACCAGCGCATCGGCGAATTTTGCGCCGATGATTTGCATCGCGACGGGCAGGCCGTTGGCTGCGAAACCGCACGGCACGGTCGCAGCAGGCTGTTGCGTCAGATTAAAGGGGTACGTGAACGGCGACCATTGCCACCATCGTTTCATGTCGCTATGGGGGGGCACTTCGTGACCTGCAGCGAAGGCGGTGGTCGCCAATTGTGGTGTGATTATCAAGTCGTACTGACTATGCAAGCCATTCATTCGGCGGCCAAAGGCATCCCGCGCCCGTTCCAGTTGGCGATACTCAAGTGCGCTCAAATCGAACCCGGGCGCTGCCAGTTCCAACATACCCGGATCACACAGGGCCCGTTGCGCGGGCGACATAGGCGCCACGGCTAACGCCAGCGCGAGGGCCCACAACGGCTGCATGATGGAGATGGGATCGTCGAGCTTAAGATCAAGTTCTTCGACATTGGCGCCCAAGCGTGTGAATTCGTTGGCCGCTAGCGCCACTAGCTGTGCTACTTCGGCGTCTACCTTGGCGTAGCCCAGCGTGGGGCTGAAGCCGATGCGTAGACTCTTGACGCCTTTGTCCAAATCTTGTCGATAGTCGATACCCAGCGCCGGCGCTGCGGCCCAATCGCGCCCATCCGGTTGTGCGATCAGCGTTAGCATTAACGCCGCGTCAGAAACCGTCCGGCTTATGGGTCCTTGATGCCACAGCGTCCACGCCGGCGAATGAGGATAAACGGGAACGATGCCCCAGGTTGGTTTAATGCCGAACAAGCCGCAAAAGCTTGCCGGGATACGAATAGAACCGCCGCCGTCGGTTGCGACGTTAAACGTTCCCATGCCGAGCGCCGCCGCCACCGCGGCGCCGCCGCTACTGCCGCCAGGCGTAAGACGTGTGCCCCAAGGATTCAACGTAACGCCGGTCAGCGGGCTGTCGGTGACGCCCTTCCAGCCGAATTCGGGCGTTGTGGTCTTGCCCAGAAAAATCGCGCCTTGTTCACGCAGACGCGCCACCGGTGGCGCGTCCTCCTCCCACGGCTGTTTCGGATCGATTGTGCGTGAACCGCGCAACGTAGGCCACCCTTTGGTCAATATCAGGTCTTTTACCGTGGTCGGGACACCATCGGCCGGGCCCCGCTGTTTACCGCTGTACCAGCGTGTTTCCGATTCGCGCGCGCTCGCAAGCGCCGCTGCTTCATCTACCAAACAAAAAGCGTTGTAGATGGGATTCAGCTCGGCGATGCGCGCCAGGGCGGCGCGGGTAACCTCAACCGGCGAAAGATGCCGTGCGCGATACTTTTCAGCCAGCTCGACCGCAGACAATAAAAGCGGATCGATGGAAACCTCCGTTGTTTGAAGCCCAAGCGAAAAATCGGGTGGGAGAAACTATCCCCTCACCCGAGTCTAATGCAGGACGATGCGGCTGCTACTTTACGTTTTCTTACTCATGCCCTTAAGCACGGCTTCCGCCGTGATCGGCATCTGCCTCACCCTTGAACCCACTGCGTTGAAAATGGCGTTGGCGACGGCGGGCGCCACCACGGTGGACGCCGGTTCACCGACGCCGCTGGGATGTCGCTCCGATTGCACAATCTCCACATCGATCTGCGGGATATCTTGCAGGCGGATGGGAACGTACTCATGGAAGTTGGTTTGCTCGAACGCGCCATTTTTTAGCGTCAATTTTTCAGACAGTATTTGGCTCGCGCCCCACAGAGCGCTACCCTCAATCTGCGCTTTGATGTTCATGGGATTCACTGCGATACCCATGTCCATGGCGATGGTGAGTCGATTGATTTTGACCGCACCCGTCGTGGGGTCCACCGTCACTTCGGCAACGCCTGCAACCCAGGTCGGACTCTGACGCTCTTCCGCCGATGACACCGCGATGCCCATGCCGGTGTTGGGCGGCAGCTGCTTGCTACCCCAGCCCGCTTTGCCCGCAGCAACTCTAAGCACATTGGCAAGCCGCAAAGCGCCGCCCACCGTCGCCGATTCGTACATGGGCCACGAGCCTTCCTTCGTCCAGGGCAGCGAAATCCAGAGCTGATCCATGTAATAGTCCGATCGCGTTCCAGGCTTGTGACCGCTATTGGGAATCCCGCGATTGCCGCCTTTTCCGTTCAACATCGACAGTCGAAACTCCAGCGGATCGCGGCCGAGCGAATGGGCTACTTCGTCCATGAACGATTCCACCACGAACATGTTGTAGGAGTTGGAGACAGTGCGTAACGCACTGGCCTGTACGGCCCAGGTGGTTTTGTCGTTGTTCCAGGCCCGCACTCTATGGTTGTCGAGGTGATACCAGTGATCGCTGCCACCGATGGACCATTGATCGATGTCCGCCTTGCGCCCGTCCCAAGAATCTTGCTGCAGCCAATCGCTACCGTATTTTTTGCCCACGCCAAAGCGGGCGCCCATCCAGCCGCAAACGATGTCGTGATTCATCGCCGTTAGCTTGCCGTCCTTGAGACCGGCCTTGAGCTTGTGATAGGTTGGCGTGCGCGCAAAGCTGGTGGCAAAATTCGACTCGCGGGTTTGAATCAACTTCACCGGGCGGCCCGCCTCTTTCGCGCAAAAAGCCGCCGCGAGGATTTCGTCGTAATCCTGCTTCCCACCGAAACCGCCGCCGACCAGTTGGTTGTGTATGAAAATCTTGATCTCTTCCGGCTTTTGCTTGAGCACCGTGGCGAGATAACCGGTCAACGTCATGCGCGCGAACGACGCACCCTGGGTGCCGGTGTAGACATGCCATTCGCCGTTCACGTGTTGCACGGTTGCGTTCAGCGGCTCCATGGTGGCATGGCACACCATTTCCGTGGTGTACTCGAGTTCCAAGGTTTTTTCGGCCTCGCCCAGCGCCTTGTCTACGTCGCCCTCGAGCACCCACGCGCCTTCCGCCTTGCTGGGATCGGCCTGCAGTTGCTGGTACTCTTTCTTCAAGTCGGCGCTGCTCAAGCTGCCGTACGGCCCCTCATCCCACTTCACCTTCAGCACCTTCGCTGCTTGCATCGCTTGCGGGAATTTTTCAGCGAGCGCTACCACCCATCCCGTGCATTTCCCGAGCGCATTGTCGACCGTTACCGCCTTCACGAAGCCGGGAATTTTCTTCGCTTCCGTATCGTCGATGCCGGTCACTTTCGAGCCATATCGGGAACGCGGAATGACTAATGCACCGTACAACATATTCGGGAGAAACACGTCGATGCCGTATTTCGCCTGACCGTTTGTCTTGGCAGGAATGTCGATCGCGGGCACGGATTTGCCGATAATTTCGTACTTGCTCGGACTCTTGAGTTTGATGTTCTTCAAATCATCGGGGTAGCTGAACCTGCGGTCGATTTTTACCTTCTGCAGGATTTCGCCATAGGACACCGAGCGTTTGGAGGTTCGCTCGGTCACACTGCTATTGGCTGCAAAGCAATCGGATTCCTTGGCGTTGAGCAGCTTGGCGCCAGCTTCGACCAAAGCGATGCGGCCGGCGGCGCCGGCGCGCGCGATGCGGTCGAACTCCGTCGTCACGCTACCGCTATTCACCGTATAAGCAAGGCCGTATACCCCGAAGGTGTCGTTGCTTTCCACCGGCTGGTCGATGCGCACGTCATCCCATTTCACTTCCAGCTCTTCGGCGATAACCTGCGCGAACGCGGTGCCGATGTGCTGGCCCATCTCTGCCTTGACGACATGCATGACCGTCTTGCCGTCCGGCGTGATGGTGAACCAAATCGCCGGCGTGAAGGCTTGCGTCGCGACGGCGGCTTCTGCTTCGCCGCCGGCGAGCGATTTTGTACTGAAGGCAATGCCGAGGACGGCGCCCGCGCTGGTGACGCTGGAACGGATGAGGAATTCGCGCCGGGTAATGATATTGGAATTGTCGTTAGACATTTTTCGCTCCTTCGCGCGCGATTTCGGCTGCGCGTTTTACCGCGCCGACAATGCGCGAGTAAGTCGCGCAGCGGCAAAGGTTGCCGTTCATCCACTGCACCA
>JALYOK010000316.1 GCA_030856925.1 Pseudomonadota bacterium | reverse complement strand
GCGCTCCTTCCTCGCCCAGTACTTGGCGCAATTGCGCCACCACTTCACCTTGAGCAGCTGCCTCGCCGAACGCTAGGCCCGCCACCGCGATGATGATAATGAGCAGCGGCCCTACAGAGAAAATAGTGTAGTAGGCGAGGGCGGCTCCCATGCTCGGAGCATAGTCATCCATCCACGCGAGCGCCGAGTCCTTGACCAGACTCCATGCGTGTTTGACCTTTGCAGGCATCCTTAGCATATTTCGCATGCTTCTTTCATCACGTGCAGGCGCCGCGGATTAGGCATTCGCGTTTCGCGTCCGGGCGCTTCCGCAGGATAAAGGTCATCGATTCCATGCTTCACAATACAAAGCCGTTAGAGTTGGCGCAGGAAAGCGACCAGATCTTTTTTCTCCGTCGCCGTCAGCTTCGTTTCCAACACCAGATTGAAGAACTCGACCGTGTCCTCCCAGCGTCAACAGCCTGCCGTCGTGCAAGTAAGGAGGGCTATCCTTGATGCGTCGCCAGGTTGTGGCGTCGCCGTTGGCGTCTGCGAGGACGCGAGCTGAGTGAAGGCCAAGATTCCCGAAGTTAACAAAACACTAACTGTGCCGACAGTTCGTAATCTTTCGATCATGAAAATTCCCCTGAATTTAGATTTGGGTGGATGCTAGCTTGTCAGAATTCGGTCGTACCCCATTACCTCACCCAGAGACGACTAGGTCCTTAGCAGTGGATTAAAAGATAAATGCCGATATTTTATATGAGCAAAACTTGTGCCCGGCGTATTGCTGTGATACCTAGGAGCTACCAAACCAATTCAAGACCCAGACCCTTGAGACGTGTCAGTTTAGCCTCATCGCATACACTGGACTATCGACATGCCGAACTACGATTGCTAGATCAATTGCACCAAACGACGCAATCCGGAATCGTCCAAACGTGTGAGGCCGATTCACCGCATAGCGCGAGTGCCTCGCCGCGTCGTCGATCGGCTCGAGCGTATTGGCTCGGGGCTCGGTGGCATGCCACGTCCATTGCCCCAAAAATTTATCGGACGCGCCTCGCCCCGATGGTGGCGCAATCGTGTACAAGATTCCCCGGTCCAGCGGCGAAAAGTAGGCAAGAAGAGCCAAGTTCGGCGCATATTCCAATGCGGCAAAAGGGCGCAACCGGGGTTTAGACCCCACAGATCTCAGGCGCACGATTTCGCGTCCCGGATCGGCAGGATCGATCGCCCACAATTCATTGTGGGCATGGACCGATACGACGATGATATCCCGCACCGGATCGATCTGCATGGCGTTGTGATTGGCCACGCCGGGCAACTTGCTCGGAAAGTGATCACCCCAATACCCACAGGTCCCATTCGCGTTCTCGCCATCCGGACTAAAGCCGATGAACGCGTTGCCCCCGCCATCATCGCCGGAATGTCCCCAAACTATGCGCCGCGACTCGTCCCATGTGGTCCAACCGCCGGAGTTCAGAATTGCTGTTGGATGCCGCGGACCATGCCGCCAGCGCAGCGTGTCGAGATTGAAAAGATGAGGGATCGCGACGGCCTGAACATGCGGCCCCAACTCTGTCTGGCCTTTGAAAAGGATGTAGTCATTTCCTAACGCGTCATATTGCGCGTAGTCATAAGTATGCGGCGGAAGCGGCGAACCGTCCGGATATAATGAGTCGGGATAACGCGCGCCCGCGCCATATTCGTTGACGCCCCCGCGGACGTAGCCATCAGCGATCCTACGCCACTGTCGGGAAGCGAGATCAAAAGCATGGACGTCTGAACCGAAATAGTCGTTGTGTCCGCCGCCAAAAAGGATCATCGATCCACTGGCTCCATACCGCGACGCATAGACAGCGCTATTCCAGGACTCGGTAATTGCACTAAAGCCGACCGCACCATGCCACGGCGACAACGGCTCGCGCCCAAAAAACCTTCGCAACCGCTCCCTGATCGTGCCGGCCGGATTGATCCGGGGATCGCGCGCGGGATCGTTATCAGCTAAATATCGTGTTCCTGACGCAGTAGGGTTGAGTTCCAATTCGGGATTATCGCCGGAGATTGCATACCAGCGATGTTGGCTCATGCCGTTAATCCAGGTCGGGGTCACGTGTGTATTGGCTAGGAGCCTGTCGGACTTAAAGAATCGCAGCGAAAAAGGTGCTGAGCGAGGACAGATTTTGACGATTTCGCCGGGCAATAGTGGTTCTATTGCCCAAGAAAGCGGCGAAATATGGACCGCTCAGCGGCTTTTGCAGCCGATTTCCTTTAAGTCCGACAGGCTCCTAAGAGCTCCTATCCTCTTGACACATTTAGATTCGTGCTGAAAAAGCCACAGTTAAAAAATATATTGCGGTGCAACAAAAAAGGCTTGACATGCGATTTGTTCGTCCCCATAATTTGAATTGTTGCAGCGCAATATCTTTTTGCAGAGTGTCCGAGTCCCGGACCCAAATCTTTCTTAAAGGAGTATTACATGTTATTTGCACCCGAACAGTTTACCGAAGTTAACAAATCGAACATTGACGCTGCGCTCAAGTTTGCGACGGTGTCGTTTGATGCTGCTGAACGCCTGATGGGTCTGCAGTTGGCCGTCGGTCGCGATGCCTTACAAGAAGGCGTCAAGACCGCTAAAGTCCTTGCCGAAGTTCGCGATGTCCAAGATCTGACGTCGCTGCGCGGCAAATTTGCGGAAACCGGCACTGAAAAGTGGACCGATTACTCGAAAGCTGTATTCGAAGTAGCGCAGCATACTCAAGCCCAATGGTCGAAGTTGTTTGAATCGCAATTGACCGAAATGAACAAAAATGTTGCAGTCGCACTTGATAAAGCGGTCAAAACTGCCCCAGCCGGCGCCGACGTTGCCATCGCTGCTATCCGTTCGACAATGAGCGCCAGCAGCGCCGCATTTGACAGCATGACCAAAGCGGCCAAACAAGTTGCGAGCTACACCGATGCGAACATCAAGGCCGTGACTAATGAAACCAATGCTGCTGTAAGGTCCGTTAAGAAGTAAGACCTGACGGCTTAGGGTTTGTTGAAACGAAGCGAAAATGGCCGTACGCTGGACGCACGGCGCGCAGAAACCGGAATTTACTTTAATGACCCTCATGATTCCGAGCACTGGGCAACGACCCGGATGGGCGCTAAAGTAGGTTTTCAACGAACTCCAAAAGCTCCTCCTCCTTTACTTTAAAGGTTCCCTTTAGGTAAAGGTTTACGCCCCAGGGTTTTCCCCGGGGCGTATTTTTTTATGGGGTCGTTGCGCCACGCCGGCTTACAGCACGTTGACCTTTTTTACAGCGCAAGTCACTCCAGTCAGGAGCCGCACAGATATTGGCTCTCAGTCCATGCCTTGCCGCGAGCCAAGCTGGATAAGGCCGCTGGCATAGGGCACTAAATACCTGTAGCCTGAGCGCTCCAGTGTTCCGAAGTCACCACTCCATGTTTTCGCTTTTCTCGACCTGGCGCCGTAGCCGCATTCTCAACAAGTCCAGCATCGATCCCGCGCTTTGGCGGCGGCTGGTAACCTCGGCAAGCTACCTACGCGGCTTATCGGACGCGGACCTGAAACGCTTGCACGAAAACGTTCGCATATTCCTGCATGAAAAGGAATTCAGCACCGCCCATGATCTGGAAATGACGGACGAAATGTTTCTCAGTATTGCCTTGCAGGCCTGCCTGATGACGCTCAATCTGGATCTTAGCGCATACGACGGCTGGCTCGGTATCATCGTCTATCCCAACGAATTCGTTCCCAACCATCAATACGTCGACGCCGCGGGGGTGGTTCACACCAACCGCCGGCCGTTAAGCGGCATGGCGCGCAGCGACGGACCGGTTATTTTATCGTGGGCCGATACGCAAACCGCATTTGCCACCGATGGCGTCAACGTCGTGATTCACGAATTCGCCCACAAACTCGATATGCGCAACGGCGACGCCAATGGCTTTCCACAATTGCATAAGGGCATGAATTCGCGCGCCTGGGCGAAGAGTTTCGGCGCGGCTTTCGCGGATTTTTCCAAGCGAGTCGACGCCGGCGAGAACACCGCGATCGACCCCTACGCAGCCGAAAATCCGGGCGAGTTTTTTGCGGTATTAAGCGAAGTATTTTTTGAACTACCGAACATCATCGTCGCTGAATATCCGGCGGTTTACGATCAACTGAAAGCGTACTATCGCCAAGACACGTTCACCCGATTAAGCAGCGCTCCTCAAGCATTCCCTAATCCTCGCTCCTAAATCCTAGTTCCCCGCCTCACATATGTGAATACAACTGCGCGCCCGACTCCGGCATCACTGCCTTCAAAATCGTCCCCGTTTCCGATTCGGTGATAAACAGCGTCTTTTCGTCCGCACCGCCGAACGCCATATTGGTCACGCCATCGCCGCGGCAAGACTGGATGCGATACAGCGGTTCTCCCTTGGGACTCAACAGCCATGCACAGCCCATGCCCACGTGGGCGACAATGAGGTTGCCGGCCGCATCCATCGCCATGCCGTCCGGGCCGATGCCGCCGGAAAGATAAGCGAAAATGCCGACCTTGGTGACGCCGCCGTCGGCCATCAGCGGCACACGCCAAATGCTATTGCTGCGGGTGGCGGCGACGAACAGCACATTCTGGGCGGCATTCAGCACCAATCCATTCGGGCTGGGCACATTATCGAGCAAGCAATCCAGATTGCCATCGGCCGACAGGCGATACACATGTCCCACCGGATCGTGCAGTCCGGTGTGGCCCTGGTCGGTGAAATAGAGATCGCCGTTGGACGCGAAGATCAGATCGTTCAAGCCTTTGAAACCTTCCGTCAGCGCCCGCTCCAGCAACGGCGTGACCTTACCGCTCGCGGTATCCAGCGTCATTAATCCATTCTTGTAATCACAGATGAAGGCGCGGCCGTCTTGGTGAAATTTGAGCCCATTCGGCTCGCCGTCGTACTCGGTCGCAAGCTGCCACGATCCCTCCGGGGTAATGCGGAAAATTCGGCCATAAGGGATGTCGACGATATACAAATTCCCGGCGCGATCGAACGACGGACCCTCGATGAATGAATTCAATTCCATACCGGGACGATTCACGCGCGCCCATACAGCGAATTGATTTTGTTTGCGGTAGCGCGCGGGCATTTCGCTGAACACCTCTGTTGTGATGATCTGCGGTGAAGAAAACAAATTCACGTTGCAAGCCCCTCAAGAAAGATGATTTTATGTCACTATAACGGCTATTCCTTAAGCCAACCAATTTTATGCAACTAGCAGTTTCCAACAGCGGATCGCTTTACTACGAGGTGATCGACCTCACGCCGCCATGGCTGAAAGAGCCAGATAGCATCGTTTTCTCTCACGGTGTCGGAACCAATTCCTACATCTGGCATGCCTGGAAGCCAATACTAGCGCCGTTCTTCAGGCTAGTATTCCTAGACACCCGAGGATTCGGTCGTTCAAGTCGGCATGGCGTGGACTTCCGCTATAGTTTTGATCTGTGGGCCAACGACATTATAGAAATCGCCGATGCCGCAGGAGCAGAAAAATTTCATCTGGTCGGCGAATCCATGGCCGGCGCCGTGGCGTTACATTTGTCCGGAACCCAACACGGCCGGCGCTTATTGTCGCTCACAACGTGCTCATCGCCCTATCGCGGCGCCGACTTGCCGAGAGTCGGCGATTGGAAAGAACGCTTGAAGAGGAATGATATCGCCGCGTGGTCCGCGACGATGATGGAACAACGATTCTATGCGGATGCTTTGGCCGAAGCTGAGTTTGCCTGGTTCGCGGCGGAACAGCTCAAGAGCGATGCCCCGACGTTACTGGGCTGGGGCGAATGTTTGTTGCAAGCGGACCTCACGGAAACGCTGAAAAACATCTCCGTACCGTCATTACTCCTCGCGCCAGACAACAGCCCCTACGTGACCGTCGACATCGCCAACGCCATGCGAAAATTGATTCCCGGCGCCGATCTCATGGTGTTTCCCGATGCGCGTCACGGATTGCCGTTTTCCCATGGTGAGGAATGTGCGGTCGCGCTGTTAGATTTTCTGGACCGGAAAGGATTTGTGTCCGAATGACACTGACGCCGCCAATTCTGCAACTGCGTCATTGCTGCTTCGCAAAAGACGCGCCTGGCAACGACGGCTCGGCGTTTTCGTTGGCGGCGATAGGGTTGGTCGCCGTGTTCCTGTGCATCGCAAGCCTCAACACGTATGCCCAAACTCAACCCTACCCCACCAAGACCATCAAGATCGTCGTGCCCTACCCCGCTGCCGGCGGCCCGGACATTTTAGCGCGCGTGATCGCGAGCAAACTCACGCCCGTGCTGGGGCAACAGGTGATCGTCGACAATCGCCCCGGGGCGGGCGGCAACATCGGCGCCGATCTGGTGGCGAAGTCGGCGCCCGACGGTTACACACTGGTCATGGGTACCGTCGCGACCCATTCGATCAATCAAACGCTATACAAAAAATTGCCGTTCGATCCGCTCAAGGATTTCGCGCCGATCATTCTCGTCGCTACGCCACCGAACGTGCTGGTAGTCAACCAGAATTTGCCGGTAAAAACCGTGAAAGACCTAATTGTCTTGGCGAAATCCAAACCGGGGGAACTGACCTTCGCCTCCGGCGGCAACGGTACTTCGCAGCACCTCAGCGGCGCCTTGTTCCAGAAACTGGCCGGCGTGCAAATGACCCATGTACCCTACAAGGGTTCCGGCGCGGCGCTGCCGGATCTCATC
>JALYOK010000278.1 GCA_030856925.1 Pseudomonadota bacterium | reverse complement strand
CTGTCATCGACGAACTCTTGCGGCAAAATCAACTCGCTGGCAACCTCGGAGGGAACCGGTTCGCCGAAGGTCAGCGCGGTACCTTTTCGACGAGACTTGGTCTTGGGCGCGCCGAGCGGCTGTGGCTCCACGCCGGATTGCTCCAGCAAGACATCGTAAAGGCGCTGGTAGGCATTCTCGGAGGTCAGGGCGTAGTAGCTGACCGCGCGCAGCGGCTCCGGGATCCAATCTTCGACGGCGGCAGACAAGAACACCGGCACGAACTTCAACGTCCGGCTGCGACTGTCGTAAATCTCCTGGGTGATGAGGGCGCCCTCCCAATCTACGCCCTTGCCTTTGCCGGGCTCGTCATGCCCGCGGAATCGGCCGTAATAGGTCTCTGTGCAGACGATGAGAACGAAGTCCGCGGCATCGAGTTGATCGAGCATCCAGCGCGGCCAGCCTTGCTTCGGCGAGCCGTTCACATACCGGTCGAGGAGGGTCTCGATGCCATCCTCGCGCAGCCGTTCGGAGAGCGCGAGCACCCTTTCGCGGTGTTCGTCGGAATCTTGGCTGTAGCTGATGAAGACCTTGTTCTTGCTCATAGTTGGTGAAAATTCAGTCCGTCATCTCGATCTCATTCTCCACTGCATCCGCCTACGGGTGTAGCCGAGCAACAACAGCCCAGCGAGGAAGGCGGAGAGCGTGGTCGGCGTTGGCAGGGCGTTCGGCTCGGGCGCGCTCATCGCCGTAGCTCGAAGGTTGGTGTCGGCGGATATCCTTGCAGTGAAGCGTGTGCCGTCGGCGCGCGCCGAGTAGATACTGTCGGCGCCGACTAACGGTTCAATCCCCAGCGGATCGACGGCGAAATCGATGAACGAGCCGACCTTGACGTTCGCTGTGATGCTTCCCCGCACGCCGATGCTATCCAAGTTTGCTATGAACCGAGTGAAAGTTTGTCGGCCGTCGACAAAAATACGGCCGGTGACGCCGCCGCCTCGCGGCACGCTGGTATTGATCTTACCGAGGTCGTAGGCGATGGTAATGAGGCCGCTAACGGGACTTCGGTAACGCAGCACACTCCAGATGATTTCTTCTTGCGGCGCCGGACCGATTCCGGCCGGATGGGAGCCCGTCGGCCGGATCCACGGGTAGCCGCCGTAGCTCTCACCGGGCGGCGGCGTGAGAGTCCATTTAGACAAATTCGGATCGACGTTTGGAACGTATCGATCCAGTAGTTCAAAGGCGTCCGGCGTGTAGCCTGATCCGCTCGGCAGCCCCTTTTCGAAATAGCCGTAGTACCAGTTTTTCTGGCCCTGCACGCTCGAAAAATCCGTGACGGAATAAGCTATCTGGGCCGCTTTCGCGGGCAAAATATTCACTGCCATTGCTACCGCGCAAAGCAAGTGATTCCATGTTACCCATTTCACTTTGATCCCTTTCCCGTTGCCATTGCTTGCGGTGTAGCGTCGATTGACGTACGACTCTTGATCTGCAGCGATGAATTCTAATTATCGCGAGAGGAAGTTAGTGTGTCCGACAATGCCTTGCCCCGTCAAGCAACAGCAAATCCCGCAGGCACTTGCTTTTGGACTTGCAAGACACATGCGAGGGGATTTAAACTCCTAGGTTCAACAAAAGCTAAACACCCGGAGGCCGACCGCCTTCGTTTCGAAACCACGCAAAGAGGAGATTCACGATGGCAACAATCGACCGTGTAATGGTAGGGGAGTCGCTGGTTGGCGATGGCAATGAAGTTGCGCATATCGACCTGATCATTGGGCCGCGTGGCAGCGCCGCGGAAATGGCGTTCTGCACCAGCTTGACCAACAACAAAGACGGCTTCACCTCGCTGTTGGCGCTAGTTGCGCCCAATCTGCAATGCAAACCCAACACCTTGATTTTTAACAAGGTCACGATCAAAGGCGCCGAACAAGCGGTGCAGATGTTCGGCCCCGCCCAGCGCGCCGTTGCCATGGCTGTGGCAGATAGCGTTGCCGACGGCACGATCCCTGCCGGCGAGGCCGATGACTTGTTTATTTGTGTCGGCGTGTTCATCCACTGGCTCGCAAAAGACCATGGCAAGATCCAGGACTATAACTACGCCGCCACCAAGGAAGCCCTGAAGCGCGCTGTCACCGGCGAGCCGAAAGCTGCCGAAGTGACTGCAAAAAGAGGCGGCGCGGATCACCCGTTCCAAGCGCACAAGTAAGCGTTATTGCTCAGGAGCCCCCGGCGCCAGCCGGTGGCTTTCTTTTTAATGGTCTGCGGGCGTGATTCGTCCGCTATGTAGCGCGGTTGCAACCAGCGCGCCGGCGATCCCGCGTCGTTTGAGTTCCGATAGATCATCAATATTCCGAATGCCTCCTGCCGCGTAAATAGATGCGTCCGGATTGAGCCGTTGCAGTGTTTCAAGCAAACCAAAATCGGGACCGAGATTGCTACCTACGTGGGCGAGGTTCATCGCCAACACCCGTCGCGGCCAGAGCGTGCCAGTCGCGAGTAATTGAGATGGTCCCAGGAATTCCCCTTGCTTGAGGTCGAGCGATAAAATCCATGCATCTTTTCCTAAGTTGCTGAGCCAATCGGTTTGGGTCAGGCCTTCGCTGCCGATTACCACGCTCGCCAGTTTTTGTTGGCTCAGCGACCGGTAGCTTGGGTAATCGCCGATGCCGGCATCAAGCCAAATGGCGACTGCCGGGAAGCGAGTTTTCAATTGTTCGATCAATTTGATCTGCGGCCGCCGAAAACGTATCGCATCCAAGTCGGCGATGTAGACGGTGTCACATTTAAAACGCTCGACTATTGCCTGTAGAATGGCTTCTGGTGCGGTGCTGGGGCATAATATCGAGCGTATCGGCTGATAATTTTCCCGCTCGCCTCGGCGCGCATGGACCACTTGGCCGGCCATCAAATCGATCACGGGAATGAGTTTCATCTTTGCTATGTCGATGCGGCTATTGGTGTTCGAATTTATCACAGGCGGCGGCCTGCTCGGCGAACCATTGCCTGAATCCCTGCGGCGGGAAGGTGAGATGATGCGCGACGCGCTGCTCGCGGACCTGGCGGAACTTCCCGAGATCGACGTGGTGGTGATGCGCGATCCTCGCTGTGCGGTCTCGCAGCAGCATCGCGGCGCGGTTTGGTGTATGCCCTGTGGTGCGGAAAGCATGATGGCGTTCTATCGCCGGGCCTTGGCAGACGTCGATGTCGTTTGGCCGATCGCCCCGGAGACCCGCGGGGCATTGGCGCAACTGGCGGAAACCGCGCGAGCCGCCGGGAAGCATGTATTGCTCAGCGACCCGGCCACACTCGCTGTATGTGGCAGCAAGCACGCCACCTATCGCGCCTTGAGACTCGCCGGCATCGACGCGATTGAGACATTCCGCGATGCTGATGTGCTGCCGGATCGTGGTGGTCCTTGGATCGTGAAACCCGATGACGGCGCGGGTTCAATAGGCATTGCTCTGGAAGCCAATATCCATGCGGCACGCCAGGCACTACGTGCTGAGCGGCAATGGCCCGAGGTGGCCCTAGGTTGCCCTGGCCCTAGGCCACCCAGTAGGCCAGCCCCCCAGTCCCCCACCCCGTATCCAGGGGCTGGCCTATGGCCATGCAGCTCCCGGCCGGGCTGCACAAGCCGGCCGGCGCGGCGCGCAGCAGCGAGTTGCCGCAACCAAGTGAGCCATTGCAGATTTGCATTCGCTTCGGCGTCGGTCACGATGCCCAAATTCATGAGCGCATCGTGCAACTCGTCGGCATTGACCGGATCGGGCCAGATCTCAGACTTGAGCCGCGCAATGGCTTCCGCATCGAGTTGGCCCAAGTCCGACGCTTGCTCCGGATCGGTCCAGCGGCGCGACGAGACCGCCTGGGTGCGCCGTTCCTCCAGCGGGGCGTCATCCAGAAAGGCATAGGGTTTGGCGGTGAGAATTTCTTGTGCCAGTGGCGATGGCTCGGTCGTATCGCGGGCAATGGTTTTGATTTCCCCCGACTCGATTTTCCGTAACAGCGATTCGAAGCCTTCGATATCCATCGCCTCGTGCAAACAATCGGCTATGGTCTGCTTCACCAGCGGATGATCGGGAATCTCGCGCTCGCCGACCAGATTTTCCGCGCACGCGATTTGGTCGGGAAACACCGCGGCGAGGAGGTCTTCCGCCGCCATGCGCTGCAACTGCGGCGGCACTTTGGCGCCGCCGCGAAAGCGCGGCAGGGCCAACGCGATAGTCGCGTTCCAGCGCCAGCGCGAGGCGAACATGGGCGCGGCCAGCAGGGCTTGAACCAACACATCGCGCACGGTGTTGGAATGCAGATAATGTTTCACTTCCTGCAGCGGAAAACTGTGGCTGTTCGAGAGCGATAAGACGATGGCATCTTCCGTCGCCGCCGCTTGCAACTCGAAATTGAACTGGTGGCAAAAGCGTTTGCGTAGACTTAATCCCCAGGCGCGATTGATACGGCTGCCGTAGGGCGAATGAATCACCAGTTGCATGCCGCCGGATTCGTCGAAAAATCGTTCGAACACGATTGTTTCTCGCGTCGGCAAACAGCCCAGCGCGTGGTGCGCCGCGCAGAGGTAATCGACCAATTGCCGCGCGGCATCGTCGTTGCCTCCGAGCAGGCCGGAGAGCCGCGCCAGTGCTTGCTCGTGGCGATGCTGCTCGAAGTTCTGCGCGAGTTCCGCACGCAGGCGCGACACGCTTTGCGACAGCGCATCGCTGCGCGCCGGGCCTTCACCCAGCCAGAAGGGAATGCTCGGCGGCGCGCCGTGCGCGTCCTCGACCCGCACCGTGCCGCGCTCAACTCTCATGATGCGATAGGACTGATTGCCGAGTTGAAACACGTCGCCCGCCATGCTTTCGATGGCGAAATCTTCGTTGACGGTGCCAACCTGAATCGCTTCCGGCTCGAGCACGACATTGTAGTCGGCAGTGTCGGGGATGGTGCCCCCGGACGTCACCGCCGTCAGCGCAGCGCCGCGGCGGCCGTGCAGCACATGATTGACCGCATCGCGATGGATGTAGGCGCTGCCGTGGCCGCGGCGGCTGGCGTACCCGTCGGCAAGCATGCGCACGATTTCCAAGAATTCATCGCGGGTCAGATCGCGGAACGGATAGGCACGCCGCACCAGCGCATAAAGATCGTCCTCGCGCCAATTCTGCAACGCCACTTCGGCGGCGATCTGTTGCGCCAGCACATCGAGCGGTTTGTCGCGAATTACGAGTTGATCGAGTTCACCGCGGCGAATGGCGTCAAGTAGCGCAGCGCATTCGACCAAATCGTCGCGCGATGTCGGAAACAAGCGGCCTTTTGGCAAGGCGCCGACTTTGTGGCCGGAACGGCCGACGCGCTGCAAAAATGCAGCGATGGCGTGGGGCGACCCCAGTTGGCAAACCAGATCCACGTCGCCGATATCAATTCCCAATTCCAGCGATGAGGTGGCGACCAAGGCACGCAGTTCGCCGCATTTTAAGCGCTGCTCGGCAAGCAAGCGCTGTTCTTTCGCCATGCTGCCGTGATGAGCGGTGATCGCCTCCTTGCCCAGACGTTCCGAGAGATAACGCGCGACCCGCTCCGCCATGCGCCGCGTGTTGACGAAAATCAGCGTGGTCTTATGCAACAGGATCAACTCGGTGAGACGGCCGTACACTTCTTGCCAAACATCGTTCGACATGACGGCCGAGAGCGGCGACTGCGGGGACTCGACGGCAAGATCGCGGTCGCGCACATGGCCGGCATCGACGATGGTGCACGCAACGTCACTCGACTGATCGAACAAGTCGTTGCCGGGCCGCACGGGATCGCCGACTAAGAATTTCGCCACCAACTCGATCGGCTTTTGGGTCGCGGAAAGCCCGATGCGAGTGAGCCTGCGGCCGGTAAGCGCTTCGAGCCGCTCTAAAGTCAACGAAAGATGGACGCCGCGCTTATTCGGCGCCAAAGCATGGATCTCGTCCACGATCACCGATCGGGTGGTTGCGAGCATTTTACGGCCCGACACACTGCTCACCATGATGTACAGCGATTCCGGGGTAGTGACGAGGATATGCGGTGGCCGGCGCTTCATTTTTTCCCGCTCCGCCTGCGGGGTATCGCCGCTACGCACCCAGGTGCGAATGTCGACATCGGGATAATTCAATCGCTTGAGATGCTCGCGGATACCCGCAAGCGGCGCGTCGAGGTTCTTTTGGATGTCGTTGGACAGCGCCTTCAACGGCGAAACGTAGACCAATTGCGTCTCGTCAATGAGTTTTCCCGCCACGCCTTGGCGCACTAAAGCGTCGATGGCGGCGAGAAAGGCCGCCAAAGTCTTACCGGAACCGGTCGGGGCCGCGACAAGAACATGGCGCCCGGCCGAAATCGCCGGCCATGCGTCTCGTTGCGCCGGTGTGGGTTCGATGAATGTCTGGTTGAACCATGCGATGACGGCAGGATGAAAGGTTTGTAGTGACATGAAAGTCGGCGAAGTGTGCCAGTTCGAGACGCTTTTTATGATACTCCTGCGACTAATGGAACCCAAGGCGCTGGCGGATAAGTCCGATTCCCGTCTCCGTGCCTGGACAGCCAATATTTGTGGGGGTTCACCAGCACCCTTTCGTTCACCGAATCTAGAATTTACCTCGAAATGATAAATTTTTTGCGTATATTTGATAATTCTTAAGAGATATTCACTTTAACTGACTGATTCGAGGTAATATCTCCTCGTAAACTGTGTCCAAAAATGTCAATTGCCCCTATCTTGCGTCGCAGTTTTACAGTGGTTTGTCGCTATGAGATCTACGATCCCCATAACCCGATCAATTCGTTTTCTTCCTCTTTGATTAGACCCGCTCCGAAAAATATGGGCGTTTTTGGGCCCCGCAACTTCGAGCAATGTTTATAAGTCGCATCAATTGTTTTCTGAAATTCTCATTCTCTAAAAGGTAGATACGCAAGTGAACATGACGATGAAGCAAAAGATCTGGTCTTTACCCGTGGCGACTATGCTGATTCTTGCAGTGGGCATCGCAGTAAATTTGACCTTCGCCTTAGATAGTCGGTCGATGCTGGAGCGGGTCGGCAACGTTGCTTATCCATCGTTGACCTATGTACAGACTCTAAAGGCCGATCTAGACTCCGTTCAAGAAAATTTCACCAATGCCGTCAGCGCCGCCGACAAAAAAAGCCTGGCGCTGGCCAGCCGTAAGGCCGCCAAATTCAAAAGAGAACTAGCACTTTTCGCCGCCATTCCCGGCCAAGCTGATCTCGCGAATAAGATCCAATCCCAGTTCGATACCTACTTCAATGCAGCGGAGGAGGCGGCTTCCATCACGTTACAAATGAAGGCCGGCGAAGTTGGGGATGCGGTACGAAAAATGCAGCCAACGCTTGAGGCGTTAACCGAGACACTGAAAACATCGCAGGTGATGGACGAAAAGCGACTTCAGTCCGACTTAAGCGCCAGCCGAGCCTATCTGGATCGCGGCTTGCTTATCAATGTGATCACCGCGATATTGATCATTGCAGTGCTGGTGCTGGTGTCTTACCTGATCATCGCCAGTGTCTTGCGACAACTCGGCGGGGAGCCGGAGTATGTCAAAGCCATTGTGGAAAAAGTGGCCGGCGGCGACCTGTCAACGAACATTGTGGTGCCTGACAAGGATCAATCCAGTTTGTTATTCGCCACCAAGACCATGCAGCAAAATCTGTCGGGCATCCTGGCGGGAATCCGTGACGCGGTGGACACGGTCAATTCCGCCGCGGCGCAAATGGCTCAAGGCAATATGCAACTGTCGGAACGTACTGAGTCGCAGGCTTCCAATCTGGAACAGACCTCCGCCAGCACCGAACAGTTGTTGTCGACTATCAAGCAGACCGCCGACAACGCCAAACAGGCCAATCAATTGACTGTAATCGCTACCGAGGTCGCTGGCAAAGGCGGCGAGGCCGTGAATGCCGTAGTCGCGACCATGTCAGAAATTAGCACCAGCTCCGGCAAAATCGTTGACATCATCGGCGTGATCGACGGCATTGCCTTTCAAACCAACATTCTCGCGCTAAATGCCGCGGTGGAAGCAGCTCGCGCCGGCGATCACGGTAGGGGCTTTGCCGTGGTGGCGGCGGAAATACGCGCGCTAGCACATCGCTCGGCGACGGCTGCGAAGGAGATTAAGACCCTGATCGGCGAGGCCGTCGGCAAGGTAGACGCCGGCAGCAAGCAAGTGCAATTGGCCGGCGCCAATATGAACGACATTGTCGATTCGGCGCAGAAGGTGATGCTTATTATGAAAGAAATTTCCAGCGCCACGATGGAACAGAGCATGGGCGTCGATCAGGTTAACCAGGCCGTCACCCAATTGGACGGCATGACCCAACAAAATGCGGCGCTAGTGGAACAAGCTACTGCGGCGACGGAATCCCTGCAAACTCAAGCGCGCCAGTTAGCGCATGCAGTCAGCCTTTTCAAGGTTGCCGAGGGTGGGAGAATAAATACCCATTCGGCGCTGTCGGCACAGCGTTTGGATCGTCCCAGGCCCGTCACGAAGCCGGCGAGCTGGAATGTTGCGACGGCTAAGCGCAAAATTAACACATCGACCGGTCATGCATCTGACGATTGGGCGGAATTCTAAATTCTTCAACTTTATTAGATCAGCATCGCCATACCTCAAACCAGTACGGCGCCAATCGGCGGGCGTGTTAGTCCCACTTGGTGTAGCTTAGGCTCTCAAATTCGTCCATCCGTGAACCTCCTCCTCGTGTGCTTGGCGGGTCACGATCAGGAGTTTCCGCGCTGGAATTCCTAAAATGGCAAACTTCTACCGCCACTCCGGTAGAGTCAGGGCTGCCTTGACTAGAGTCCCATCTGCGCCAACATCGGCGGCCAGCGGTCTTTCCACGGAGCGGCAGCTTCGAAAGCTGCGGACGCTCGCAGGACCATTGCATCGTCCAGGTGCCGGCCAACGATCTGGAGCCCGACCGGCAAGCCCTCGCGCGTAAACCCCGCAGGGATCGAAGCCGCGGGCTGCCCGCTCATGTTGAACGGGAAGCAGAATGGAATCCAATCGAACGGCGCCACTTTCTCACCGTCAATCGTTTCCGGACCCTGGATGCCGAGTCCGAACGCGGGCACCGCAACTGTCGGCGTCAGCAGCAGGTCGTACTTGCGCATGAAACGCCAGAGTTTGTTCACCACCGCCTTGCGCGCCATTACCGCGCCGGTAAGTTGCTCATCCGTGTAACGCGCACGGATCAGTCCCACGAGGTGGGGCATCATGTGGCTCTCGTATTTGTCCACCAGCGCTCGCATGCCCTTCAGGTCGGTTTCGAGCATGATCAGCGCGACGAAGTCGCCCAACCGATTGTCGAACCCGGGATTGGCAATCTCGACGGTACAGCCGAGGTCCTTCTCGAATACTTGTACGGCCTTGCCTACCACCTCACGCACCTGGGGATCGACACGCGCATAGCCCCAGTCTGGGCTGTATGCAATGCGCTTGCCTTTGAGATCGCCGCGCAGCACGTCCATCCACTTGTAGTTCGGCTCGGGCAGGGTCGCGCGGTCGCGATCATCGGGACCCGCTATCACACTCATCATCAGCGCGGCGTCTGCCACCGTGCGGCTCATCGGGCCGATATGCTCGATAGATTCCCAGCCGGAAACGCCGGGGTAGCGTTCATCCTTAGTGCCGGGGTAAAGCGGCACCCGACCCATCGACGCCTTCAGTCCGTAAAGACCGCACAGCGCCGCCGGGATGCGGACAGAACCGCCGCCATCGCTGCCGATCGCGAAAGGGCCCATGCCGCTTGCGACCGCGGCGCCGGATCCCGCACTCGATCCGCCCGAAGTGCGCTCGGTGTTCCAGGGATTGCGCGTTTCCGGAAAGATCATATTGTGACTGGCGCCGCTGTAGCCGAGCTCCGGCACATTGGTCTTGCCGATGATGACTGCTCCGGCCGCTTTCAAGCGCTCGACCACGACATCGTCTTCGTCGGGAACATAGTCCTTATAGAGGTACGACCCCGAGGTGGTCTTGATCCCTTTGGTGAGCACAAGGTCCTTGATTCCGATCGGCACGCCTGCTAGCGGCCCTATAGTGCGTCCCGCCATGATGTCCGCCTCGATGCGCTTGGCGGTCTCGCGCGCCACTTCCGGAGT
>JALYOK010000276.1 GCA_030856925.1 Pseudomonadota bacterium | reverse complement strand
TCGATGAAGCGCGCTCGTGTTTTTTCGATACCAAGCAGATCGTTTTATGATCCAGATCATAGCGGGGCTGAAGATCGCGACCTGCTGATCGGGCACTCCAATCAAGGTCGAATATTATTGGTCAGTTACACTCTGCGTCGAGATTCGATACGCATCATCTCGGCGCGTAAAGCCACTGTTCAGGAAGCGAAACGCTATGCGCAAGGACTATGATTTAACCAAACTGAAAGTAAAACGGCGCGGTGTCATGGCTGGGCTATCGAAGGCCGCCAGCCCGACCAAGCTACGGGTGACGATGCTGTTGGATGAAGATATCGTCGCTCACTTCAAGACGTTGGCGAACGAGCCTCATGCGTTGCCCTATCAGACGCAAATCAATAAGGCGCTGCGCGAGGTGATGACGCGACCCCAGTATTCGGTACAACAAGCGCTGCTACAAGACAAGAAGTTCATCGCGAAGCTAGCACAAGTCATCAAGCAAGCCGCTTGACTGTTGCGGGTGGTGCGCCGGTGCGATATATCGAAACAAAATCGCTTAGTAGCATCCGCCGCCAGTCGTTTCAAGAGCCGCATGGATAGTGCCTCTCCAGGCATGCCACGCCACGAGGCAAGCTGGGTGTGCGTCCTGGCTCAGCATTCCGATGGGTTTCGCTGCGCTCTACCCTACAAACTACGAGTTACGGGTTTATTTCTCCTGCCAGTGGCCCGACTTGCCGCCGAGTTTTTCCACTAGCCGCACGCCTTCCATGCGCATGCCGCGATCGACGGCTTTGCACATGTCGTAGATCGTCAGTAGCCCAATTTGGACGGCGGTCAAGGCTTCCATTTCGACGCCGGTGCGGCCGACGGTTTCCGTGGTGGCTTCGCAATGTACAGCAGAATTTTTTTCATCCAGCGTAAACTCAACCGCCACCCGCGTCAGCGGAATCGGGTGGCACAGCGGTATCAGTTCCCATGTCCTTTTCGCACCCTGGATCGCGGCGATGCGCGCGACGCCGAGTACGTCACCTTTTTTTACGCTGCCCTCTTTCACCATCGCGAATGTCGCCGCTTGCATGAAGATGGCGCCCACGGCGCGGGCGACTCGATGGGTTTCGGCCTTGGCGGCAACGTCAACCATGTGGGCTTGGCCCCGTTCATCAAAGTGGGTGGATGAAACGGTCATCGTGAGCTAAAGGAACTTGAAGGGAAAGGCGTTATCATAGCATCATGAAATTGATCGCTTTAAGCACCGCCATTTGCCTCGCGCTGCAGCCGGCGCTCGCCGGCGATAACTTGCCGGATCTTGGCGAAAGCGCGCAGGGTTCCTTTTCGGCCCAGCAGGAACGCGTCCTCGGCAACAACATTATGCGCGAGGTTCGTGCTTACAAGGATTACTTTGAGGATCCCGAGGTTGTGAATTATCTCAACAACCTCGGCGGCCGCCTGGTATCGAATAGCACCGACAAGGGCCGCGCCTTCGAGTTTTTCTTGATGCGCGATAACACGCTGAATGCGTTCGCGCTGCCCGGCGCGTTTGTCGGCGTTCACACCGGTTTGATTTTGGCGGCGGAGAACGAATCGGAACTCGCCTCCGTACTCGCTCACGAAATCGGCCACGTAACCCAACGCCACATCGCGCGCCAAATTGCCGGCCAGGAACGCAGCGGTTGGGCGACCTTGGCGGCATTAGCTTTAGCCATCCTCGCGGCGCGCTCGAACGCGCAAGCAGCCCAAGCGGCCATCGTCGGCGCCCAGGCGGCGGGTATTCAATCGCAGCTAAATTACAGCCGCGAATACGAACAGGAGGCCGACCGAACGGGTGTTGAGTTGCTCAGTAAAACCGGATTCGATGCGCGCGGCGCAGTGTCGTTCTTCGAGCGTCTGCAGCGAAATAACCGTGTGTACGACACCAACGCGCCGCAGTATTTGCAAACCCATCCACTCACCAGCGGCCGTATCGCCGACATCCAAAATCGGGTGGAGCAACTGCCGACCAAGCAAGTGCAAGATAGTTTGGAGTTTAAGTTGGTACGCGCCAAGTTAAGGGCATTGCTGCATCCCACCAAGGATGCGCTGCGTTACTTCGAGAGCCTGCGTCTGGAAGGCGGCCAGGACGCTGATGTTGTGGCAGGCTACGGCCTCGCCGCCGTATCGCGCCGTATGAACAACTATCCGCGTGCGGAAAAAGAACTTGCAATCGCGCGCAACAAGGTCAGGCTTGCCATGATCGAAAATCTCGCCGCCCAACTCAAACGCGATATGAAAGATCCGAAGGCCGCCCTCGCCATCTATCAAACCGGTTTGAAGCGATTTGGCGATGACCGTGCGCTGAACTACGGCTATGTGGAAACACTGATCGAGACCAATGAGACCACTCAGGCGCTCCGAATATTGGCGGACCGCTTGCTTATCACCAGTTCCGATGCGGAGCTGTACGATTTACAAGGCAAGGCCTACGCGGCGCAGGGCAAGAAGTTGCTGCAGCATCAATCTCTGGCGGAAGCGTACGTACGTATCGGCAATCTTTCCGCCGCCGTTGATCAACTGCAAATCGCCGCCCGCAGCGGCGACGGCGATTATTATCAACAATCCAGCGTGGAAGCCCGGCTGAAGGAATTGCGCAATGAACTCGCTGCCGAACGTAAATCGACCAAAGCGAATTGAGCTTCCCAAAATGCGCCACTTGAACCAAGCCGTCTGTGGCGTCATATGCATTGTTATGTTGTCGCTGGCGATCGGATACGCCCGCGCCGACGCGGGCAAAGAATTGAGCGGCCGGGAATTGAGTTTCAGCACCGCCAAGGGCAATTGCCTCGCTTGTCACCAGATGCCCGGCGACCCGGGGGCAATCACCTCCGCGAACATCGGCCCGCCCCTGATCTCGATCAAAGGACGCTTCCCCGATCGGGCGAGGTTGCGGGCGCAGATTTGGGACGCGACGGCGTTCAATCCGTCGACCGTGATGCCGCCGTTCGGCAAGCACAAAGTCCTGACGGAAAGTGAAATTGATAGAATAGTGGATTACATTGCCAGTTTATGAGAACGACGAGGCCCGATGAATATCATACGCAGAACATTTATTTCCCGAGTCGTAACCTTGGGCGCCGTCGCGATGACGGTGCTGACGAAGCCCTTATGGGCGCTGGCGGCGGAGTGGAACAAGGTCGCATTCGACGCCAAGACCCTGCCGGACGCCCTAAAGGGTGCTGGGGTACAGAACGCCGTCGAAACCAAGGACATTGTCATCAAAGCGCCGGATATCGCGGAAAACAGCGCGGTGGTGCCAATAGAAGTGAATTGCAAGATTCCAGGCGCGCAGATGATTTCACTATTTGCCGACAAGAACCCGCAGCCATTGATCGCGCAGTTTGTCATCGCCGAAGGGGTTGAGCCTTATATTTCGACCCGCATCAAGATGGGCGACACGGGGAACATCCGCGCCGTCGTACTCGCGGGAGGAAAAAATTATACGGCGAGCAAGGAAGTCAAGGTCACTATCGGCGGTTGCGGGTAGTTGGGACACTGGTAATTTTGGAGAACATAAAGCATGGCTGAACCGATGAAAATCCGCGCCCAAGTCGCGCGTGATATGGCGGACATCAAGATCCTGATGAATCACCCAATGGAAACGGGACGCAAAAAAAACGACAAGGGCGAATGGGTTACCGCGTCCCAGCCGCACTTCATCCAGCAAGTCACGATTACCTTAAACGGTAAGACGATGATCGATGGCCAGTTCGGTTCGTCCGTCTCGAAGAATCCCTTTCTGGGTTTCAAGGTCAAGGGCGCGAAGGCCGGCGACGAGTTGGTTGTGACCTGGGTGGACAACAAGGGCGATAAGCGCACCGACAAAACCAAGCTCGAAGCCAAGCCAAGCTAGTGTAGTGCTTCGTAATTAACGGGACAGATAAAAATGATGGATTTTTTCGTCTGGCGTGGCGCGAGGAGGCCGCATAGCGGGCTCTACGCAACGACGAGTAACAAAGCCAGGCGGGAAAAGACGCATTTTTATGTTCCTTTAATTGCGAAGCACTACACTAATTCAGCTATGTCACGCATGCAGGTGCTACGTTGGGCGGCTTTCGTAACTTTCTTGACGATTGCGTTCGGCTCGGTGGCGCTCGACGCCGTTACCGACCCGGAGCGGGATCGGCTGGCCTTCGTCAAGCTCTACCAAAAGAAATTTCCGGACAAGCCGCTGGAGGACTATGTCCACGGCGCCCTCATGTTGAGCGAGGACGCGAAACAGCAATACGACAGCATCATGGAATGGCCGCCGTTCTCGCCGGTGATCGACGCCGGCAAGGCGATGTGGGACAAACCTTTCAAAAATGGCAAGACTTATGCCGATTGCTTTCCCAACGGCGGGAAAATGGTCGCGGGTGACTACCCGAAATACGACGACAAATTCGGCAAGATCGTCACGTTCGAAATGGCGATCAATCAGTGTTTAGTTGCCAATGAAGAAACTCCCTTTAAGATGTCCGACATGAATTCCATGGGCGTGCTGATGTCTTACGCGCGCACTTTGTCGGACGGCATGAAGATGAGCATCAAGGTCGATAGCCCGGCCGCGCTGGAAAAATTCGAGGCAGGTAAGCGCTTCTTCTACATGCGCCGCGGCCAACTTAATTTCGCTTGTGCGTCGTGCCATATGCAAAATGCGGGCAACACGTTGCGCACGGAAATCCTGTCGCCCACCGTCGGTCAAGCGACCCATTGGCCGGTGTTTCGTGGCGGAGATAATCTTAATACCATCCAGGCGCGCTACAAACGTTGCCTGGAGCAGATACGCGCTGTGCCGTTGGAGCAAGGCGGAGAAGACTTCAACAATTTGGAATACTTTCATTCCTACTTAAGCAACGGCCTCCCCCTCAAAGCATCGGTCTACCGGAAGTAAGGTTCGATGGCGATGACGCGACGGGACTTCTTGCAGACGTTGGCCGCCGCCGGCGCCGCCGGATTTTCTTTCGACGCTGCCGCCGCCAAACACGATGGCGGCTACGATGTCCCGACTTTCGGCAATGTCTCTTTGCTGCATTTCACCGATTGCCACGCGCAGTTGTTGCCGGCTTATTTTCGCGAACCTAGCATCAATCTCGGCTTCGGCAGCCATCGCGGACGGCCGCCGCATTTAGTGGGCGAGGCGATGCTCAAGCATTTTGGCATCCGGCCGCATTCCCGCTCCGCCCATGCCTTTACCTACCTCAATTTTGTCGACGCCGCCCGCACCTATGGCAAGGTCGGCGGCTTCGCCCATCTCGCCACCTTGATCAAGCGGCTACGGGCCGATCGCCCCGGCGCGTTGTTGCTCGATGGCGGGGATTCCTGGCAGGGTTCGGCAACGGCGCTGTGGAGCAACGGCCAAGATATGGTCGATGCGTCGAAATTGCTCGGCGTCGATGTCATGACCGGCCATTGGGAATTCACTTTGGGCGCGAAGCGTGTAACCGAGATTATCGACAACGACTTTCGCGGCAAGATCGATTTTCTGGCGCAGAATGTCAGCAGTCGTGATTTCGGCGATGCGGTTTTCAAGTCCCACGTCGTCCGCGAGATCAACGGCGTGAGCGTGGCCGTGATCGGCCAGGCGTTTCCCTACACCCCGATCGCAAACCCAGCCTACAAAGTGCCGCAATGGAGTTTCGGCATTCAAGAGGAATCTCTGCAACACACGATCGATGCGTTGCGCACGCAAGGCGTGGGTGTAGTCGTATTGCTATCGCACAACGGCATGGATGTTGACCTCAAACTCGCTTCCCGAGTGACGGGAATCGATGTCATTTTCGGCGGTCACACTCACGATGCGACGCCGCAACCCATAATCGTGCCGAACCGTTTGGGGAAAACTCTGGTGACAAACGCCGGCTCAAATGGAAAGTTTCTCGCGGTCATGGATCTGGATGTCAAAGGTGGAAGGGTGGCTGAATTTCGCTATCATCTGTTGCCGGTATTTGCGAATCTGATCCAGGCCGATCGCGAAATGGGTGCATTGATACGACGCCTCCGCGAGCCGTTCTTGCCGAAACTGCGCCAGGTGCTCGCCACCACCGAGACCTTGCTCTATCGACGCGGCAACTTCAACGGCAGTTTCGATCAACTCATCCTAGCCGCCATGATGAAGGTGATGGATGCCGAAATCGCGTTCTCCTCGGGTTTCCGCTGGGGCACGGCGTTGCTGCCCGGTTCGCCGATTACCCGCGAAGATTTGCTTGCCCAAACGGCGATCACTTACCCGTCCGCGGAAGTCCGGCAAATGCGGGGAACGGACATCAAGGCCTTGCTTGAAGACAAAGCCGACAATCTCTTCAATCCCGATCCCTATTTGCAACAGGGTGGGGATATGACTCGGGTCGGTGGCATGCAATACGCCATCGAGCCGTCGGCCAAGACCGGCAATCGAATCGGCGGCCTAAGCCTAAACGGCAAAGCGATCGAGCCAAGCCGCAAGTACAAAGTCGCGAGCTGGGCATCGCTTGACGAGAACGCGTCCGGCCCGCCGATCTGGAATGTGGTAAGCCAATATTTGCGCGACCAGCGCACGGTGAGCAGGAGCGAACTCAATCTTCCCAAGCTCGTCGGCGTCACCAGTAACCCCGGTTGGAATGCGTAAGCTCGCGCTCCCGTGGCGATTTGTTTTCTGGCTGGTGCTGTTCGCTGCCAGCGGCGCCGGTTATGCCCTTTGGAAAAAAATACCGCCCGAAAATCCCGCGCCGAAATTCAAGACCGAAAAGATCGAACGCGGCGACGTGGTGCAGACGATCACGGCGAATGGCACCTTGAATCCGGTCGTGGTGGTGAACGTCGGCACGCAGATCTCCGGCACGATACAAAAATTGCACGTCAACTTCAACGATCAAGTGGTCGCCGATCAAGTGCTGGCGGAATTGGATCCGTCTATTCTCAACGCGACCTTGAAGCAAAGCCAAGCCAACCTGCTGAGCGCCGAGGCCAATCGTAAACTCGCGAAGACCAGAGAAGTCCGCGCCCGCACCCTGGTCGGCAAAGGCTTCGTCGTTCAGTCACAGCTCGACGAATCGGTCGAAGCCCTCGAAGCCGCCGACGCTCAAGTAAAGGTGGCCAAAGCGCAGGTCGAGCGCGACCAGGCGAATCTGCGCTACAGCACCATCCGCTCGCCGATCTCCGGCATCGTCATCGCCCGCCCAGTCGACATCGGCCAAACCGTTGCCGCCAGTTTTCAAACGCCGACTTTGTTTCAAATCGCGCAAGACCTCAAAGTCATGCAGATCGAGACCAGCATCGCCGAAGCCGATATCGGCAAGATCAAGCTTAACCAACCCGTTAGTTTTTCCGTCGATACGTTCCAGGACAAAATTTTCCCCGGTAACGTGAAGCAGATACGCTTGAACCCTTCCATCCAGCAAAATGTGGTGACCTACAACGTGGTGGTCGCTGCGGATAATAGCGAAGGTGTATTGCTACCCGGCATGACGGCTCACGTACAAATCAATACGCAGCAGCGCTTGCAAGCATTGCGCGTCGCCAACGCCGCGCTGCGCTACAAACCGAGCGATTCCACATTGGTGAAAAAGGACATCAATCCCAAGCTTTACAAGTTGATCGAAGGGAACCCCGCATCGTTTACCGTCAAGCTGGGTATCTCCGACAATCTCTACACCGAGATCGTTTCCGGCGACGTGCGCGAAGGCGACGAAGTCATCACGCGGGAGCTCGGCGCCCAAAAAGGTCAAGCTGATCAAGGCCCGTTCCGTTTCCGAATGATGTAGCTCCCCAAGGTGTCGATCGAGCCACTTATTCGCGTTGAACAACTCGGTAAGCAGTACGAAACCGCCGCGCCCGATACGCCGCCGGCGCTGAACAAAGTCAACCTCTGCATTGCCCCGGGTGAATTCGTCGCCGTCATGGGCCCGTCGGGATCCGGCAAGTCGACCTTCATGAACTTGCTCGGCTGCCTTGATGTTCCGACATTCGGCGCTTACTACCTCAACGGCCGAAACGTCGCCGAACTTAGCATCAATGAGCTAGCCGAGGTACGCAATCGCCAACTCGGCTTCGTGTTCCAGGGCTTCAATCTATTAAAACGCGTCAACGCGGCGGACAACGTTGCGCTGCCGCTGTTGTACGCCGGGGTCGGAAAACGAACGCGACGCGCGCGGGCCCAGGAATTGTTGACGCAGATGGGTCTCGGTAAATACGCGAGGTCCTTGCCGAACCGACTCTCCGGCGGGCAACAGCAGCGGGTCGCCATCGCTCGCGCCTTGGCGAATTCGCCGAAAGTCATTTTTGCCGACGAACCGACGGGTAATCTCGATAGCGAGACCAGCAACGAAATCATGAATGTCTTCACTCGGCTCAATCGCGATTCGGGCATGACCGTACTTCTTGTGACCCACGAACAAGACGTGGCAAATTTCGCCGATCGGCTGATTCGCTTCAAGGACGGTGTCGTGGTGCACGACGGCCCGGTCACACACCCGTGAACCCATTCGCGACCATGGGCGAAGCCTGGCGAGCGCTCGGCGCCAATCGCATGCGCACGGCCTTGACCATGCTCGGCATGATCATCGGCGTCGCTGCCGTGGTGCTGATGTTGGCGATCGGCGAAGGCGCGAAGCAGAGCGTCAATCGCTCGGTCCAGTCGATGGGCAGCAATCTGTTTATCGTGTTGTCCGGTTCCACATCGGCAGGTGGGTTGCGCGGCGGCTCGGGTTCAGCGCCGACGGTCACCATAAAAGACGCCGAAGCGATCGGCAAATTGCCATCGATTGCTGCGTCGGCGCCGATCTCGACCGGCAACGCCCAGGTCATTTTCGGCGCGAATAACTGGAGCACACAAATCACCGGCGTCACCCCCGAATATTTCGTCGCGCGCTCGTGGACCATGGAGCAAGGCGACCCGGTCAACCAGGCGGACGTGCGTAACGCCGCGCGCAATGCCATCGTCGGTCAAACCGTCATTCAGAATTTGTTCGGCGACGACAACCCTGTCGGCAAAACCATACGCATCAAGAATCTGCCATTCCTCGTCACGGGCACGCTGGAGCCGAAAGGCCAAAGTCTGGACGGCCGCGATCAAGACGACGCCGTGCTGGTCCCCATCACCACCGCCCAGAGCAAGTTATTCGGCAACCCCTACCCCGGCACTGTGCGTTTCATCAGCGTGCAAGCAAAATCCGCCGAGGGCATGGACGAAGCGGAAGAGGATATGAAGCAACTGCTGCGGCAACGACACCGCATCCAGCCCGGCGCGGAAGACGACTTTAGCGTACGCAACCTCGCCGCCGCCGCACAGACTGCATCAGCGGCCGCTCAAGCGCTGTCGATGATGCTTGGCGCCATCGGTTCGATATCATTACTGGTCGGCGGAATCGGCATCATGAACATCATGCTCGTTTCCGTCACCGAACGCACCCGCGAGATCGGCGTTCGCATGGCCATCGGCGCGCGGCGCTGGGACATCCTGCTGCAATTCTTATTGGAAGCCGTCATCATGTCCATCATCGGCGGACTGATCGGTGTCGGCCTCGGCGTATGGGGAGCCTATGGCGCCGCAATGGGCCTGGGCATGGAAGTAGAACTGAGCGGTCGCGCCATGCTGCTAGCCTTCGGCGTCGCCGCCGCAACGGGCATTTTTTTCGGGCTCTATCCCGCGCGCCGCGCGGCAAGTCTCAGGCCGGTCGAAGCGCTGCGTTACGAATAGTTGAGAAAAGCATCGTGCCAAAAGGCAAACGGATAGGGGTTGCCTCGGGCCATTGCCTCTCAGGCCATGCCTTGCCAGGAGGCAAGACTGACGCGGATCCTGTGTTACCCTAGAAACGGCAGTTTACCGCTTTTTCCCCCGCGCTATGCCGCATAGATATTGAGGAAACCGCATCTTGCTCCCTCACCCACTAGGTGACCCGCGCTACGCACCCGATTGCACGATTGCCGGGTTGTCTGGCGTTGTTGCTCC
>JALYOK010000275.1 GCA_030856925.1 Pseudomonadota bacterium | reverse complement strand
TGCGGCAAGTTCACTCAAGAGAAGCTGCACGGCTTGCGGGGATTTCGCTACAGCGCGCAACACATCCAGGCACATGATATTGCCCGATCCCTCCCAGATCGAGTTGAGGGGCATCTGGCGATAAATGCGCGGCATGACGCTCTCCTCGACGTAACCGTTGCCGCCCAACACCTCCATCGCTTCCGCCGCGAAAGACGGGCCGCGTTTGCAGAGCCAGTATTTCACCGCCGGTGTGAGCAACCGCCTCAGGCTCGCTTCCGCTGCGTCGTCTTGCTGGTCGAAGGCACGTGCGAGCCGCATGACCAGCACCGTCGCCGCCTCGGACTCAAGCGCCAGATCGGCCAGTACATTCTTCATTAGCGGTTGTTCGCTCAGGTGCTTGCCAAACGCACTGCGGTGCGCGGCGTGATGCAGTGCCTGGGAAAGCCCTTGGCGCATCAAGCCGGCGGTGCCGATGGCGCAGTCGAGCCGCGTGTACGTGCCCATCTCCAGGATGGTCGGCACGCCGCGCCCTTCCTCACCCAACAGCCACGCATGGGCGCCATAGAACTCCACCTCGCTCGACGCGTTGGATTTGTCGCCAAGCTTATCCTTCAGCCGTTGGATGCGAATGCCGTTGAGTGTCCCGTCCGGCATGAAGCGCGGCATGAAGAAGCATGACAGACCGCCCGGCGCTTGGGCGAGCACTAGGAAGGCGTCGCACATTGGCGCGGAAAAAAAGAACTTGTGGCCCGTAATACGGTATTCCTGCCCAGTTCCGCCCGAACCGATCGGCTCGGCGCGAGTAGTGTTGGCACGCACATCGGAGCCACCCTGTTTTTCCGTCATGCCCATGCCGATTAACGCACCTGTCTTGTGCTCGATCGGCACAAAGCGCCGGTCGTACTGACGCGACAGCAGGCGCGGCAGCCATACGTCCTGTAACCACGGCGAAGACAGCGCTTGTCGGCGCACGACCGGAACGACGGCGTAGGTCATGGTTAACGGGCATTGGGTGCCGTTCTCGATCTGCGAGTACAACAGGTACGCCGCAGCGCGCGCTACGTGAGCCGCAGCGCGGGGATCGGCCCATGGCCCCGAGTGCACCGCTTGAGCGGTGCTGAGCGTCATCAATTCGTGCCAGGCAGGGTGGAATTCCACCGCGTCGCGGCGGTTGCCGTAGCGGTCGTGGGTGTGCAGTACCGGCGGATACTTATTGGCGAGCACACCGAGTTGGATCGTTTCAGCGCAACCCAGAGTGGCGCCGAAGGCGGACAACGCTTCTTTTGCCCAACCGGCGCCATCGCGCGCTACCGCTTCCTGTAATACTCTGTCGGTGGTGAACAGATTATAGTTTTCCAGCGGCGGCGGCTGGTTGAATACGTCGTGAGTTTGAACCGCGTTCATGACTAACTCCTTGTATTCCAAGCAACGAGAAAAATGGCTTCTCCGTCTAAGACCTCAACAAAACGATGCAAAAACATCTCCGATATTGTGCCCGTGACCGCTCCACCCGCAAGAACCTTTTAGAAAAGCAATCTGATATTCCCGTTACCAATTATCAGTGTTAAAACGACTATACCTAGTGTAGTGCGCCATAATTAACAGAACATAAAAATGCGTCTTTTTCCGTCTGGGCGGCTGGCCTCGGGCCACTTTGTTGCTCGTCGTTGCGTAGAGCCCGCTATGCGGCCTCCTCGCGCCGCGCCAGACGAAAAAATCCATCATTTTTGTTTGTCCCGTTATTTATGGCGCACTACACTGGATGATAACTACGAATCCTCGCCACCTTTTTTAATGCTTCTGTGGCTTGAATAGTCTCGAATCCCAAATAACTATCTCTGGTTTGGAAGCAACGATCCATTTGAAATCTGAATGCATGGGATTGATAACGACGTTCGTTTCGAACTTGGCCACCGCCGACGGAACGATCAGGATTGCGCTATGCTGACTGTCGAGCCAGCCATCGCCGAGGCTTCGAGATATGATATTGTCCTCGCTGTCCCAACGTTGCGGCAGTCGTTCCACGGCACACGCTTCCCGTGACACTCGTGCCGGAATGGTAATGACGACGGCCTTCTGGTTCTTGGGGATGCGGCCCGTTCCAGCGTGGACCAGCCGTTCCAGCATCGCGCCTGCATAGGAACCGCTCGCGTAGATCACAGGGCGGCCTGGCGAATTCCAGCGCCCACCGGTCAGCGAAGCGCCTATCCCAGCAAAGATCGGATGGCGGGCGTCGGCGATGCGATAGGCGATTAAAGGCTTGGCTGGCGGCTGTCTAGGCCGCGATGCCATAGTAGAGCTTCCACAGAAGCTCCTCGACCTGACGGGCGCCCAGTTCCGTAAGCCCTACGTCGATTGGCCGCTGGCTTTCCAGTTGCAAATGGGGGGTAGTCAGAAAACGGCGCGCGTCGGCATCATCGTCCCAGACATATTCGGCGGTGGCGATGACGCGCGCGAGCCGTTCGGTTCGTTCACTTTCATCCAGTTTCAGATGCTCGCGCCGGCGTTTGTAGGTGGCTTCGGGAATGATGCGATATAGCATGTCGGTATGCTCCACCCCTTCCGGAAACACTCGTGCTACGCTGGCTTTCAGTGCGGATTTCGGCAGTCCATCGCGCACTGCTGTGGTTAAATCGCTTAGCGAGCGAATCTTCCGTCGCAATCCCATCACCTCAGCGATGCTGGCCGGGTCTACCATCGCAGTCATATCGGTACCTTAATTTAGTATCATTTGATGCGACACATCGTATCATAT
>JALYOK010000273.1 GCA_030856925.1 Pseudomonadota bacterium | reverse complement strand
CCGGCGCTACGAAACAGAACGCGTTCAGGCTCGGGTTAAGCCGTGCGATGCGCTCGTGCACCGCGCGGGCCGCCTCGACGGGCGAGGCCTGTCCGGCGCGGAACAGTTGCAGCAGTTCGTTGGCGGTGCAGTCGGCAAGACGGGTGGCTCCGCGCATGGGTATTCCCTCAGGAATGAACGCAATTGGAGATGCGGTTTGGGCCGTGCACGATCGACGCGTTCCGCTTGCGAGTTGTCAACTGGCAACGATGGCAATCATTGTGGCCGCTCCATTCTGCACGCGGTCGGCACTCGCCATAACCCACTTGCATATCGGTGTTTTCATTCCCGGCCTCCTCGTTGTCAGCGCAGCGTCCGCGACCTTATTAATTCAAACGCCGCTTGTCGTCAAGCGGCAATATCCCCGTCAATATTATACTGCGATGACTCTGCGATTAACGTTATGTACCGTAATACGATCGCCTGGAAGGCGCATGAATACGGGGTGGCCTCGGGCCATTGCCCGTTAGCGCCTGTCTTGCCAGGAGGCAAGCTGGATGCGGAGCGTGGCAGGGTATGTTGGGAGACACACTTCGGCGTTCTCATCCACACCGAGCACGCGATGCCGCTAGTGTAGTGCGCCATATTTAACGGGACAAATAAAAATGATGGATTTTTTTGTCTGGCGAGGCGCGAGGAGGCCGCATAGCGGGCTCTACGCAACGACGAGCAACAAAGCCAGACGGAAAAAGACGCATTTTTATGTTCTGTTAATTATGGCGCACTACACTAGCTCTTGGGCAAAAAATGGACCGAATCACCGCCTTGCAACTGTTTGTACGCGCCGTGGAAACCGGCAGCTTCTCCAAAGCGGCGCGGGACGTGCAGCTCACGCAACCCACCGTCACTAAACAGGTCGCGGCGCTGGAGAAAAAACTCGGCGCGCGCCTGTTGAATCGAAACACCCGCGGGTTGAGCCTCACGGAAGTCGGCGCCTTGTACTACGAAAAATGCAAAGCCATCCTCGAACAATTCGAGGAGGCGGACAACGTCGTCAATTTGCGGCATACGGAAGTCAGCGGGCGCTTGCGCATCGGCGCCTCGGTCGCATTCGGCCGCCGGGTCGTCACGCCGCTCATGCTGGAATTCATGCGCCGCCATCCGCAACTGCACGTGGACTTGGGCTTCGTCGACACCTACGTCGATCTGGTCGCGCAAGGCATCGACGTCGCGATCCGTATGGGCCAACTTGCGGATTCCTCACTTGGCGCCCGCTATCTTGGCGACAATCCTTGGATTATGGTCGCGTCGCCAGCATATCTGAAAAAGCAGGGCGCGCCGAAAACGCCGGGCGATCTGAGCAAGCACAATGTGCTGCTCTACAGCACTGTGCACAGCGACGATCGGCTGCATTTCGTCACTCCGGATAGCAAGCGCATCACCGTCACCGCCCGCGGCAATCTGCGCTCGAATAATTTATCCGCGGTGCTCGCCGCGGTTCGCGCAGAGATGGGCGTGGCGGCCTTGCCCAACTATGTCGCGGCGAGCTCGCTGCGTGATGGCAACGTCGTACCGATCTTGACGAGCTTCACGTTACCGGCGCAAGAGATTCATGCAGTCTATCCATCGCCGAAACAAGTCGCGCCGAAAGTTTCGACGCTAATTTTGTTCTTGCAAAATAATTTTCAGGGAGATTGGTGGAAGGGTAGTTAAGCGCTACGCGAGTTTGTGTGCGTCATGGGCCTTCATCACTTCGGCTTTCAAGGTTTGCCAAATCAGCGAATGCAATTCGACGAAGCGCGGCGTCATGCGTATCTCCGCAACGTCGCGCGGACGCGGCAGATCGATAGTGAATTCGCCAACCGGATGGCAGCCCGGCCCGGCGGAGAGGACCACGACCCTGTCAGCAAGTGAGATTGCTTCTTCCAGATCGTGGGTAACGAAGATGACGGATTTTTTGTTTTCGGCCCAGAGCGCGAGCAATTCGTTTTCCATCAACTCACGGGTCTGGATATCCAGCGCACTGAATGGCTCGTCCATCAGCAATATCTTCGGATTGAGTGCGAGGATTTGCGCGAGCGCCACTCGCTTCTTCATGCCGCCGGAAAGCTGGTGGGGATAACGCTCGACGTGGG
This sequence comes from Pseudomonadota bacterium, assembly GCA_030856925.1. GTDB lineage: Bacteria > Pseudomonadota > Gammaproteobacteria > Burkholderiales > JALYOK01 > JALYOK01. The sequence goes on along the minus strand of JALYOK010000273.1, from coordinate 1,778 downwards.
CGCTAAGGCCAACGCGCTGAAGCCAATCGCGCGCGGTTTTCTTGGCTTTGCGTTCCGATTCGCCGCGAAACAACAGTCCCAATGCGACGTTGTTCAACGCACTTTTCCACGGTAGCAGTGCGTCTGCTTGGAACATGTAGGCCGCGTCGCGATTGAGTCCCCATAGCGGTTTCTCGAATACCTTCACATAGCCCGAGGTCGGCGCGATCAGACCCGCCGCAACGTTGAGCAAGGTCGATTTTCCACATCCCGTCGGACCGACGAGGGCAACAAATTCGCCATTTTTTATCTCAAGCGAAGTGTCGGAGACGGCCACGTAGTGCGGCGCTTCGGGTGTATGCCCGGGAAAGGCGCAAGTAATCCGGCTTAACAGCAAGGCCGGCCGCTCCGCCTCCGCAGCGGCGGCCATGAGCTTGGCGGCGTATTGGGCGAACATTACTTCAACTTCGCCAGCGCGTTCTTCACGAATGTCATGTCGTAAGTCTGATCCAGCCACACCACCGGCGCGCGGCGAACGGACGGATTGTGAGCCTTCAGCACTTCGTAGCTATTCTTTACGGCGGCGGCGGTGATCATGCCGTCGGGCGAGTAGTTCGCGCGCAGTTTGCCGAATACTTCGAGGTAAAGCGCCCTATCGCCGAGCAAATATTCCGGCGGCACGGCAGCGGCAAGTTGTTCCGGCGTCGCGGATTTGAGCCATTTCAGCCCGCGCACCATGGCATTGGTCACCGCTTGAATCGTCCTCGGATTTGCCTTAATGAAACTTGCTTTGCAATAAAGCGTCCCGCTCAGCATCGGCCCGCCGAAGACGTCTTTTGTTCCTTTCGTTGTCGTCGTCTCGGCGACGATGGTCATCGCGCCTTGTTTCTCCAATAGGGTCATCACCGGCTCGACGTTAACGATGGCGTCGATCTGACCGGACCTCATTGCGGCCACGGCTTGCGGCCCGGTGCCCACGCCAATGACGGAAACATCGTCGGGAATGAGAGACACGGAGGCGAGCAGGTGATCGAGCATCATGTGCGTAGTGGAACCCGGCGCGGTCACACCGACCTTCATGCCTTTGAGGTCTTTATGCCAGGTATAACTCGCCGCCTTGGCCTTCGAAATCCCTAACGAGATCGCCGGATTCGTGCTCAGCAACACGAACGCCGACAGCTTCTGCGCCATGGTTTGCATGTGGATAGTGTGATCAAAGCCACCGGCGACAATGTCCGCACTGCCACCGATCAACGCCTGCAAGGATTTCGCGCCGCCGGCGAAATCGGCTATCTCGACGTTGAGGCCTTCGTCTTTGAAATACCCGAGTCGTTCGGCCAGGGTGAGGGGCAAATAAAACAGTGTAGCTTTGCCGCCGACGGCGATAGTGATATCGGACTTTTCCAAAGTCTCGGCGTGGGTGGCCGAGCTTAAGAGAAACAAGCAGAAAACAATCAAGTTCGAGAAAAATGTTCGCATGCTGCGTGGTCATGAAGTGACTGACCGTTGATTCTCACAGAAAACTCGTTGCATTGCTATGAGAGGCAGAGGGGAATCGACGCGACGATAACCTGTCATTCCCGCGCAAGCGGGAATCCAGTGTCTTTGTTCTGACGACTGCTTAAATCGGGGTGATTAGAGGCCGGCCCCTTTAACCTAGAAACGGCAGTTGACCGCTTTTTCCCCCGCGCTATGCCGCATAGATATTGAGGAAACCGCATCTTGCTCCCTCACCCACTAGGTGACCCGCGCTACGCACCCGATTGCACGATTGCCGGGTTGTCTGGCGTTGTTGCTCC
>JALYOK010000258.1 GCA_030856925.1 Pseudomonadota bacterium | reverse complement strand
AGTTCATGCTTTGCGGTCGAGCGAACAGGGATTTGAGACCCGCCGTTTCATAATCCCCAATCCCGTCGTCGAGCAAGCGAATGGTAACATTACAATCTGTAAATTGAATTGACAAATTGCATGTCCGAGATACTAATCAGGCTATTGATTCCTCGCGAAGCTAACGCCAGCCTGCTGGCGTTAGCCGAATTGTATCCGGTAGTTGCTATGACCGGCCCGCGCCAGTCGGGAAAGACCACTCTCGTGCGTGCCCGCCGAACCAGGCAGCCTGAATCCTGAGCAATATCCACCGCTCCTCGTGCGCACGCGTCAATGGCGGTATCGTTGCCCGGACTGGGTGGCCTCGGGCCAGAGCCGCATCCAGATTGGCTCACAGGCCGATTGCCTGTCTATTGATTATGAGTGATCGACCCAGGTATTGATAACGTGTCGTGCTGAATCGATGACTTCGCTCGGAGTGATCGCCATGGGGGCCGACGCCATTAGCGACGCAAGGATCCGCTGCGGCGCCGTGTAGATAGACCGCATACAGCATCGCATGCTCGGCGCTCAGGCCTTGTCCGATCAGCGCCGCGATCATGCCGACCAGCGCATCGCGGATAACCTACTTGCGCAAGACGTACGACTTGCCGTTCCAGCGATAGACCGGGAATTTTCCAAACCCCGGGCCGCCAACTTCGATGTCCGGCCAGCCGCGGCGCTTTGTCTTTAACACAACAGGTGTGCCGACATCGTCGAGTAACACCCGCCATGCGCCGGCGTTTTTCCTGACAAGAACGAAAGAAGTATGTGGGGAGCCGTAGCAGAACATGCTACTTTCAGTGACCCATGCCTCAGGCTGACCGTCACCGTTTAGGTCGATAAGCTCTATTTGGCCGGGGGTGTATGAGGCCGGGGGCGTTTCCTCTTCACAGCGAACATACTGACCGTCCCGCGCCGTCTTGAAGCCCGCAGCCTTGAATATTGCAGTGCGATCTGCAGGCGTAAGCTCGGCATGCACCATTGATACCATCAGCAGACTGAATAGGAAGCCGCCTACCAGCCGGACGCTTCGAGATAAAACCTTCATTGGCGCGCCGTTTTGATTTCGTGACCGACGATGTCACGGCAAAGGCGCCAATCAACGCATTCGTCGACGAGTACCTTCACAAGGCAGCAGCGACCAACCGATCTTTTGCCTGCTCCAAGAAGCTGATAATCTGTTCTCGGCTGACTGAAGGAAAGCCGGCAAGAAAGTCGTCGATGGTTTCTCCAGCTTCAAGGTAGTCGAGCAGGGTCTGGATCGGGACGCGAGTGCCCGCAAAAACTGGAGTACCGCCCATTACATCAGGGCTGCAGGAGATGGCTTGTGTTTCCATGTGTTCAGATTACTCCCAAGGCTGTGGTTCCTGCAACCCGAAGGGTCTAACAAGCCGAAGGGAGAGGCGCGCGCCAGGATGCAAGACAAAGCGCCGGCATGTACCGCGCGTACCTCTCGACTAACTGGAAAGCCGCACAACGTGGCAATAGATTGATGGTTGGCGAAAAGGGGCGTTAAAATCCCTATTCGCGGGTCGGACTTGGCATGTTAAATAAATGATGCATAGCCAATGCCTGACCCTAATCCCTTCGCGCCGAAATCATCCGGCCGCCGGGGATACTGGCTACGTTGCCACCAGTCATAAATACAGATAAATGGGAGGACGGACATGACAGAGCTTCGTAATCTATTCGGGTGCTTGATAGTTGCATTTGCCGTCGCGGCCCCAACCAGGGCTGCGGATCTGCCATCGGGGTCACCGGAGAAACTCGGATTTTCATCGGAGCGTCTCGCGCGCATCGGTCCGGTTATCGAGGGCGAGATCAAGCGGGGACAATATCCGGGTGCGGTGATATTGGTCGCGCGCAAGGGGCAGATCGTCTACTTCGAGAGCTTTGGGCAACTCGACCCCGCGAGCGGCAAGACCATGACGAAGGACGCGATCTTTCGCCTCTATTCTATGACCAAGCCGTATACCTCGGTGGCGGCCATGATGCTGGTCGAGGAAGGACGTTTGCGCCTGACCGATCCGGTATCCAAATACATTCCGTCGTTCGCCAAGCTCGAAGTCAGTGTAGCGTCGACCGATCCCTCGAGCGGCGCCGTGAGATATTCGAACGTTGCCGCCGATCGGGAAATCACTGTCCAGGACCTTCTCCGGCATACCTCGGGACTGGTGTACTCGGGTTTCACCGCGCACACTAAAGTGAAAGAGCTCTACACCAAGGACAACGTCGGCTGGCAGGATATGACGCCTGCCGAGCAGATCGAACGCCTGGCAAAAGTGCCGCTCGCCCATCAGCCGGGCACGACCTTCGAATACGGCTTGTCGGTCGATGTGCTCGGCCGTGTGATTGAGGCGATATCCGGCATGCCCCTTGGTCAGTTCATCCAGGAGCGCATCTTCATGCCGCTTGGCATGACGGATTCGGCATTCTTCGTGCCGAAGGAAAAACTTGACCGCCTGGCCCAGCCCTTCGCCACCGATCCGGCGACTGGGAGCCCAGTCAACCTCGTCGATGTGACGCTGCCGCCGAAGAATGATGCCGGCGGCGCGGGCAGTGTTGGGACGGCGGCGGATT
>JALYOK010000256.1 GCA_030856925.1 Pseudomonadota bacterium | reverse complement strand
GCGTTAGCCGTATCCCGTCACCTTGTAGCAGCGTGACCTACCGCCAAGCCGGGTAAGGTAGCGCAACGGACAACATTGCCGCGATCCCATTGCGCGCGGTGCAAATCAACACTAGCTTCAATGATATAGATCCTCCTATCGGCACATTCAAAAAAACCGGATCAATGCAATAGGTCCGGCGTTCGATTCAGTGCTTATAATCTGGCAAGACCCGCATTTAGATTGCCTCACAGCAATATATACGGGGAGAAGCACCGGTATTGTCTCCTTAAGTTAATGCTTATTGCGGTTCGGGTGCTTTTTCCAAACCTTTTATTTTCGTGCCGGGACCGAGTTTGCGTTTCTTGAACCAACCGGTGTTCATTTCTAAAGAGTATTTTGCGGCCCCTTTCGCCATGTGGGCGTCGAGCGTTTGCGGTTTCATTTCTTCCACATTGATGATGATGCCTTTTTCGTCGATGAACGCGACGCTCAACGAAATCAGCGTGTTCTTCATCCACATACCGGTGACATGGGGTTGAGGGTAGACGAACAGCATTCCTTCGTTGTCGTTCATTTTTTTACGAAACATAAGTCCCTGGGCGCGGTCCGAAGGAACGCTCGCGACCTCTGCGACGATTTTGTGCACACCGCCGATGCCTAAAGTGATCTTGGGCAGCTTCGGCGCTTCCATCTCTGCGAGGGCGATGGACGCAAGAAAGATGACGCCGAGTAGGATGAGTTTTTTCATTATCAGTATTTTCCGGTGGAGCCAAAGCCACTAGCGCCGCGATCGGTGACGGCGAATTCTTGAACGACGTTGAGCTTAACTTTCAGCACCGGAACGATGACTAGTTGCGCGATGCGTTCCATCGGGTTGAGGGTGAATTTCGCTTGCCCTCGATTCCACAAAGAAACGAACACTTGTCCCTGATAATCAGAATCGATCAAGCCCACTAAATTTCCCAGGACGATGCCGTGTTTGTGGCCGAGCCCGGAGCGGGGCAGGGCGATGGCGGCGTAACCCGGATCGCCGATGTGTATCGCAAGGCCGGTAGGAATGAGGTGAGTGACCCCCGGTTCGATCTCAATGGTTTGCTCGATGCATGCGCGTAGATCAAGGCCTGCCGCGCCCGCCGTGGCATAAGCCGGCAATTGATCGCGCATACGCGGATCGAGAATTTTTACGTCTAGGGCGTGCATCAGTTTTTATCTTTGCTGGTCTTTTTGGCGGTGCGAGAGCGGGTTAGAGCTTGGCGATCCATCAAGTTAACGATATGTCGCACCAGCTCACGCGCAAGCGTTTCTTTCGGTAGACGTCCCATCGGATGAACGCCGTCGTCGTCGAACAATATCAGTTCATTGTCATTGCCGCCGATAGCGGTTTGCACTAGATTCGCGGCGAGGATCGGAAGTTTCTTGCGTTTGCGTTTAGCTTCCGCGTATTCGTGCAAGTTGTCGCTTTCGGCGGCGAAGCCGACGCAGAACGGGGCACTTGGCAACTGCGCCACTTGGCTCACAATGTCCACGGTCGGGGCGAGTTCCAGGGTCAATGGGGCGGTGGATTTTTTTATCTTGCTGCGGCTCGGTTGTTTGATGGTGTAGTCGGCGACTGCGGCGACGCTGATGAAAATGTCTTTGCCGCTGACGTTCGCCATCACGGCCTTATACATGTCCGCGGCACTGATCACCGGAATGACAGCGGCGCCGAAAGGCGCGCAGAGGTTCGACGGCCCGCTCACCAACGTCACTTTCGCACCCGCATCGAGCGCTGCCCGTGCGATGGCATAACCCATCTTACCTGAACTGCGATTGGTGATGCCGCGAACCGGATCGAGCGCCTCGAACGTCGGTCCTGCCGTGATCAGCACGTTTTTGCCCGCCAATAGTTTAGCCGCGAAGCAGGCTTTAATTCCGGCAAGAATGTCTTCCGCTTCCAGCATCCGCCCCATGCCCACTTCGCCGCAAGCCTGATCGCCCGCGGCGGGACCGAGCAGTGTGACGCCGTCTTTGATAAGTGTTGCTACATTGCGCTGGGTCGCCGGGTTGTCCCACATCTGCCGATTCATGGCGGGCGCGACTAACAATGGGCATTCTCGCGCGATACACAACGTCGAGAGCAAATCATCCGCAAAGCCGTGGACGACTTTTGCCATGAAGTCCGCACTCGCCGGGGCGATAACAATCGCATCGCAATCCCGCGACAGATCGATATGAGCCATGTTGCTGGCCATGCGGGGGTCCCACAGGTCGGTGTAGACCGTGTTCCCCGACAATGCCTGCAACGTCACGGGCGTGATGAAGCGGCACGCCGCTTCCGTCATCACCACTTGCAGTTCGATATCGTCTTGCCGCAATAAGCGAACAAGTTCCGCGACCTTGTAGGCGGCGATGCCGCCGGTGACGCCGAGCAACAATTTTTTCGGACGATTTTGATCCATAATGAATATCATTCTAACGAAAAGAGCTTGCCATGGCGATTCGCGATTGGCCCGAGGACGAACGCCCGCGCGAAAAGCTGCTCGCCCGCGGGCCCGCTGCGTTGTCCGATGCGGAGTTGTTGGCGATCTTGCTGCGAACAGGCGCTGCCGGAAAAAGCGCCGTCGACCTTGGCCGCGAGTTGATCCAGCGCTTTGGCGGCCTCAACCAGTTGTTCGCCGCCGGCGAAGCGGCGCTGTGCGAAGCGCCAGGCATGGGCCCGGCGAAATATGTGCAGTTTCAGGCGATCCTGGAGGTCGCACGCCGAGTGTTGGCGGAAAATATGAAGCGTGGCGATCTCTTGTCCTCGCCGCAGGCGGTGCGCGATTATTTGCGCCTGTATTTTCAGAAGCATCAGCGCGAAGCTTTCGTGGCGCTTTTTTTGGATACCCAGAATCGAGTCGTCGCGGTGGAGGAATTATTCGCCGGCACGTTACACCAAACTAGCGTCCACCCACGGGAAATCGTAAAGCGGGCGCTGTCCCTGAACGCCTCGGCGGTGGTGTTTGCCCATAATCATCCGTCCGGCATTGCCGAACCGAGTATGGCTGATCGGCATCTAACACAGTTACTGAAGGATGCGCTGAACTTAATAGAGGTGCGAGTGCTTGATCATTTCGTCGTCGGCGATGGAGTGCCCTATTCCTTCGCCGAGCACGGCTTACTTTGACCGAAGAAATAATTTCGTGCGATAATCGCGGTTTAGTTCGGAGCACGGCCATGGCTAGAGCATGCATGATTACCGGGAAAAAGCCCATCGTAGGCAACCATGTTTCCCACGCGAATAACAAGACTAAGCGACGTTTTTTACCCAATTTGCAGCGTCGCCGCATTTGGGTCGAAAGTCAAAACCGTTTCGTCAGTTTGCGTCTTACTACGGCCGCCTTACGCACCATCGATAAGAACGGAATCGATGCCGTCCTCGCGGAGTTAGCCGCCGCCGGCGTCAAAGTCTAGGGTCCCATTAGGAGATAGATTATGCGTGACAAGATCAAGTTGGAATCCACCGCGGGAACGGGGCATTTCTACACCACATCCAAAAACAAAAAGACTATGCCCGAGAAAATGGAAGTAAAGAAATTCGATCCGAAGGCACGCAAGCACGTGATCTATAAAGAAACGAAATTGAAGTGAACTCGGAAACGTTTAACTTATAAAAAAGCCCGCATTAGCGGGCTTTTTTATTAACTGATCACGCGCTAAGCATAGCAGCGTAAACGACGTGAAAATTCCTGCAGCGGACGAATGCCACTCGCTTCTGCCCGATGACACCAGTCCTCCAACTGCTTGACTAGTTGTTCACGGGTCGCGTTAGAGCGACCCCAGATTGAATCCAATTCCTGACGCATCGAATAAACGGTTCGCAGCACGACGCTTGAACTCATCACCGTGTTGAACTTCTCGCGATCCGGCGCCGACAGCGCTTCGGGCTCAACGTGCAGCCAATGCTTCAACGCTCGGAATACGCTCGAATCGGTCATGCTCGAAAGCGAAGGAATGCGTTGCTTTAAATTCGCGAATTCCTCCGCGCAGGTGCGCTGCAGTGAACGGCGATAGTTCATCAGAACTTCATAGCGATGAGTGATGATGGCTTCCAGGGTCTCGCCGTCACAAGCGGCCTTCGCTTCCGCGATGCGAACTTTAGGCGCGACTCTTTTAACCTTTGCCAAACCGAGCGTCTCCAGGATGCGAATGTAGACCCAGCCGATATCGAACTCGTACCATTTGTTGGAGAACTTGGCCGACGTAGCGTAGGCGTGGTGATTGTTGTGCAATTCTTCGCCGCCGATGAAGATGCCCCAGGGAATCAAATTCCGGCTCGCATCTTCGGTCTGAAAATTGCGGTAACCCGAATAATGCGCCACGCCGTTGATGACGCCGGCGGCGAACAGAGGAATCCATATCATTTGCACCGCCCACACCGTCAGACCCATGGTGCCGAATAGGATCAGGTCTATTCCCAACATCAAAGATACCCCAAAGGTGTGATATTTGGCGTAAAATTTCTCCATATAGTCATCGGGCGTGCCGCTGCCGAATCGATCCAATGTATCCTGGTTTTTCGCCTCGATTCGATAAAGTTCGGCGCCTTCCCACATAACTTTATTGATGCCCAAAATTTGCGGGCTATGCGGATCTTCTTCAGTTTCGCAATGGGCGTGGTGCTTACGATGGATGGCGGTCCATGCTTTGGTGGTCTGACCCGTGGTCATCCAAAGCCAAAAGCGAAAAAAGTGGCATACCGCCGGATGCAGATCGACGGCGCGATGGGCCGAGTGGCGGTGCAGATAGACCGTCACGGCAACGATGGTGATGTGGGTGAGCACAAGACACAAAACAATGTAACCCCACCATGGTAAATCGATTAAGCCATTCAATAAGTTGTTCAGTAGGACCACTAAAGTCCCTCCCAGTTAAGACAATCGTTTCAGATTGTACGCGAAGGAGGGCGGGACGCAAGTGTTATTTATAGGGAAACTGTAAACTTGTATCACAATTAAGGGGTTAAAGAGTAAAATAAATACTTATACAAATCAATGACCTGCGAGCAGATTCTAGCTTAGAGCTTAGCTTGGGTTTCCGATTTGGCGGCAGCATCCGCGATGATGCGAACTTCCCGTTGGGGATATGGAATGTGGATTCCGTTGTCCCTAAACGCCTCCCAAATCTTCACAAAAAGCTCCGAACGCAACTGAATTTGTCCCAATTCCGGATCGCCGATCCAGATGCAAAGCTCGAGTTCGATGCCGTTTTCGACAAATCCCGTGACGAACGCGCCGGCTTGGGGCTCCCGTAGCGTGCGCGGATTTTCACGGCCGATTCCCGTCAGCAAATCCAACGCCAACGCCAGGGAACTATCATAGCTGATGTGGATGGGTAACCGCAGCAACAACCGTTTATCCGATAGCGAATGGTTGATCACCGTGCCGGTGATCAGGCGTTCGTTGGGGATGATCGCTTCGGTGCCGTCTAGGCTGTTCACGACGGTGTAGCGAGTGTTAAGTTGCGACACCACGCCGACGCGATCGTCGATCGTCACCATATCGCCCAGACGGATCGAGCGGTCGAGCAAAATGATGAAGCCGCTGACGTAGTTACTGGCGATTTTTTGCAGGCCGAAACCCAGCCCCACGCCCAATGCGCCGCCAAACACCGACAGCACGGTGACATCGATGCCGACCGCCGGCAGCGCAATCAACACCGCCAGCGCGAGCAGAATGACCCTCACCAGCTTGATGAATACCGCCCGCAAACTCACGTCCCAGTGCGCCGCGCCCATAGCGCGGCTCTCGATGGCGCGCGCGATCCACAGTGCGATCACCACCGTGATCACCACCGTCACGATCGCTTGCAGGATCAAGAACACCGAGATGCGTTGCTTGCCGACCGTAAAGCTGATCGCGTTCAGAAATTCGGTCAGGTACGGCAACACGCCCACGATGTACAACGCCATCAACGACCAGATGGCATAGCCGATGAAGCGTTCCGACGCTTTTAGAAATGCGTTCGGCGGAAACACGCGCCGCACGATGTAGATCGTCAAGCGCACCAGTGCCAGGGAGCCGAGCAGCGGCGCCGCAACGTCCAACAAAGGATGGGCGCCTTGGTGCAGCATGAAGCGCCGCGCTAGCAGCACAACCAGCAAGGCCACCAGCGGAAACACGATACGCAACAACCCGCCCCTGCCCACTTGCCAGCTTGGTGGCGAGGCGGCGGTGCGGCGATTGACTAGCCACGCCGCGAATGCGCCTAGGGCGAGGGCCAACGCGATCACGGCCAACTCCTTAAGCACCAGCGGGTTGGTCAGATCGCGCAACGCCTCCATGAGGCCGGCGAATAGTTCGCTGCCGGTTAAATCCATGAATTCTGTATTAACAATTATTCATTCAAGACTGACTCCGTGTTGCCAATGCCGTTGCCAATTCCCATGATAGGCAATTGCCAGTGCCCGGTCATCGTGGATCAACACCACGTTCTCGGCATTAAACTTCTGCGCCGCCTGGGTAAAATTAAAACTGCCGGTTATGACGATGGGATTATCGCCATTGGGATCGATCAGCATTATCTTATTGTGGGCGGCGGCATGTTCACCGTCGAGCATGACATTTACGCCGGCTTGCTTTAAATCACGCAACAGAAAACCTGCGCCGCGTTCGAATTGATCCCGGTCCGCAAGTAGCTTCACCTCGATGCCGCGTCGGCTCGCTTCCTGCAATGCCCGCGCAATTGCCTTGTTGGTGAAGCTAAAGGCTTGGATGCGAATATTCCGTTTCGCGTTGCGAATCGCTTGCGTGATGCTGGCGGCGACGTTATCTCCCGGTGTAAATAGAACTCGTACCTTAACGGCTCGCACCGTTGTGTCCGCCGAAGAAGTCAACGCAACCAGCAGCAAAAAAACAATCGAGGCGAGGATCTTGGCCATTTTCATAGTTGTTTTTCCAGCACGGCGGCGAAAAATCCGTCGGTATTGTGGCGATGGGGATAGAGCTGCAAATGCTCGCCGCAGTCGACCTCGATCTGCTGCGCGCGCAGAATGTCCTCGCTGTTTAGCGTACGAAAACCCGGATTTGACGCAAGGAAGGATTCGACGATAACCTCATTCTCGTCCCGTAAGATGCTACAGGTCGCGTAAACCAAACGCCCGCCGGGCTTGAGCAGACGCGCGGCGCCCGCCAGAATATTGCTCTGCTTTACCGTCAACTCCAAAATGTCTTCGGCGCTCTGCCGCCACTTAAGATCCGGGTTCCGCCGCAAGGTGCCAAGTCCGCTGCACGGCGCATCGATCAATACGCGATCCACTTTTCCCGCCAGGCGCGTGACGCGCGCGTCGTTCTCGTGCTCGATGCGCACCGGCTGGACATTTGATAACCCCGAGCGTTTCAAACGCGGTTTGAGATTGGTCAGCCGTTTCTCCGACACGTCGAAGGCATAGAGCCGCCCGGTGGAATGCATCAAAGCACCCAGCAATAAGGTTTTGCCGCCCGCGCCGGCGCAAAAATCCACCACCATTTCGCCGCGCCTGGGGGCGAGCAAATAGCCCAGCAATTGGCTGCCTTCGTCCTGCACTTCCACATGGCCTTCTACCAACAAACGATGTTGCTGCAACGCCGGTTTGCCGACTACACGAATACCCAGCGGCGAATAGGGCGTTGCCGCGGCTTCGATTTCGATTTCCTTTAATTCCTCGAGAACCGTGGCGCGGTTCGTGTGCACGGTGTTGACGCGCAGGTCCAGCGGCGCCGGTTGATCGAGGCCGCCGGCGAGTTGGATGAGCTGTTGCCGCGAATGATTCTTCAGATAAAGGTGGATCAACCATTCGGGCAAGTTGGTCTCGGCCGGCAAGGACAAATGGCCGGGCGCTGCGGCTACGATCCCGCGCAGCATTTCCCGTTCATGAGGCTTGGTGATGCCGCCCAGGTTCTTGACCTCCCAGCCCTCAACTTTTACCAACGTTGCCAATAACAACAAGCGCGGCTGATCGCTCTTTGTAAGATGCATCAGCCACAAACGCTTGCGCAGCAAGGCGTAAATCGTCTCGGCGATGAGGCCGCGATCACGCATCCCCAGGCTACGATTGTCGCGAAAGAAATGCCTCAGCACCGAATCCGCCGGGTGCACGAAACGCAGCACTTGCTTAGTCGCTTCAAGCAATAAATCGAACTGGGAAGCGGAGATCAAATAAAGGTACCTCTGATTAAGTCCATCGCGGCTCGCGTTGGGCCCTGAAGGGGTTGATCGCAAGGCGTCGCCGCGAAGACTAGGGCCATTCCCTAGTCAAGCGGCGCAACGCAGCGAGCGACCCCTTCAGGGCCCAACCCGCATGGGCTTCAGTTTGCCGGGCGGCAGGCTTTGTTGCGGCTCGCTTATGTAGACTCGCTACACCGCACTCGCCGCGTCGCACCTGCCACCCGGCAAACTTAAGCGCGACCGCGAGGGACTTAATCAGAGGTTCCCTAAGGTTCCAACCAATAGAGATGCCCGTCGTGCTCTTCCACCGGCACTTTGACCAAGCTGAGGCCTTTGCAAGGACCGGCACAGCAATAGCCGCTGTCGGGGAAGAATACCGCGCCATGGGTGGCGCAAATCAAGTATACCGTGCTTTCGTCAAAAAACTCGCCCTCCTGCCAATCCAATTGCGTTCCCTGATGTGGGCAAGTATTGAGATAGGCATAGGCTTTGCCATCCTTGCGCACGGCGAAGGCCGGCAACGATTTTGTTCCCCATTGCAAATCGAAACGTATACCGGTACCGCCATTTTCAAGACGGCTCGCTTCGCAGATCAAGTGTGTTGCATCAACCATGTACGTAATGCCGGGACCGAATCCACGCAAGCGAGCGGATTCAGCGCGCAAAGCTCGTCGCGATCGTGGGCGCCGTAACTGACGGCAATGGCGGCGACGCCGGCATTCTGCGCCATCAACAAATCGTGGGAAGTGTCGCCTATCATCAAGGTATTGTCCGGCGACACGCCGAGGGTGTCCATGACTTCCCGCAACATCGCCGGATTCGGCTTCGGAAAACTTTCGTCGGCGCAGCGAGTGGCGTGGAAGCGTTTACCGGTGCCGGTTTGCTCGAGCGAACGCTGCAACCCGACGCGGCTCTTACCCGTCGCCACCGCGAGCCAATGACCGGCCTGCTCCAATTCCGCCAGCAGACCGTCGATGCCGGCGAACAATGGCGCTTCGTGATCGCGCCCCAAAAAATGATGGCGATAACGTTCCATGAACGGAGGATAATCGCGCTCGGCGAGATCCGGCAGCAAATGCTGCATGGAATCCTTGAGGCCCAAGCCGATCACATAACGGGAGTTCCGCGCCGAAGGCACCGGCAGCTTTAAATCCTCACAGGAACGCTGGATGGAACTGACGATAAGGCCAGCCGAGTCGATCACCGTGCCGTCCCAATCGAAGACTAAAAGTTGAAATTGCCGCGCCATGAAAAAAACTTTTTGAATGACTTAATCGCCGGTTAGTGTGCACGAAAAACACGCAGCACGCCAGGAGGCAATCGAGATGCGGCTCTCACGGCATGCCTCGCCACGAGGCAAGCTGGATGCGGCTTGTGGCTCGATCGCTTGATTGCCCGATTGAGATCAAATTAGACGTTGATTGCGGTCCGCCAGATTCATTGGTAGCAAAAACTCTTGCAAAAGCATCTCGCCAGGTCGAGTGGGTGCGCGGTTAGTGGGAACTCGGATCATGTTTGCCTCTCAATTCTAAGTCAGTGTTAATCCACAATTTCAACTTCATCGAGATTCGGCTTTCTTCACCGAAAACAAATTCGATATAGATCGTCGATGTGAAATCCGATGGCAGCATCGGCAGTTGCAGGTTTTGAGATTCGAGGACTGTTAGAAATGAGTAAGTGCGTGTTGATCACAAGGGCCATTATGTCTATAATGTAGCGAATACATATCCATATTGTCTAAATCATGAACTGGAAAGTTGCCGAAGCCAAACAGCGCTTCTCCGAGGTGGTGCGTAAGACTGCCGAAGGCCCGCAGCTCGTCTACAATCGCGAGCGCATGGTCGCGGCGGTGATCGATGCAAAGACGTATCAAACCTTCGAAGCCTGGCGTGAGGGCCGGGATCGGCGCTCGCTCGCCGATGCGTTCGACGAATTGCGGCGGATCGCGCCTGCGGGCGGACGCACACTGCCTCAGCCCGCGCGCCGCGACCGCCGTAACGAATTCGCCGACGCGCTCGATGAGCTATCTCGTTGATACCAACGTGCTCTCCGAGCTCGCCCGCCGGCGGCCGAACGCGGATGTGGTGGCCTGGGCGCGAGGCGTATCGACCGTAACGCTCAGTGTCATCACAGTCGAGGAAATTTTCTTCGGCCTTGCCTGGAAGCCCAATGCACGGGTGCGCGAGTGGTTCGAAACGTTTCTGGTCGAACACTGTCACGTTCACCCCCTGACTCAAGACATCGCCCGCGCCGCAGGCGAACTGCGCGGACGCCTCACTGCCAGCGGCGCGGTTCGCACCCAGGCGGACATGCTGATCG
>JALYOK010000253.1 GCA_030856925.1 Pseudomonadota bacterium | reverse complement strand
TTATTGGGGGATGATTCATTCTCCTTATCCCTCACCGACGTATCACATGAGGACGACGCGCTAATTTTTCACGGTGGAGTCCAAAGATTCTTGTGGCGACGCGTTGTCTTGATCGAGCTTGAGTTCCTGAATTTTTCGCGTCAGCGTGTTACGTCCCCAGCCGAGCAACGTGGCCGCTTCGATGCGGCGGCCGCCGGTGTGCTGCAGTGCGCGGGTGATCAGCACCCGTTCGAAGTCGCGGATTAAATTATCGATGATGCCCTGTTTACCGAGCGCGAGTTCGTAGCTCACTTCGCGGTCCAGCAAGTCACGCCAGTTCGTGTCCCCGCGCGAAGTCTTGGTTTCCCGCACTTCCGGCGGTAAATCGTTGATATCGACACTTTGACCGGGCGCCATCACCGTCAGCCAATGGGCAATATTTTCAAGCTGCCGCACGTTACCGGGAAAATCCAAAGTAGCGAGAAATTTTAGCGCTTCGTCCGTCAGCCGCTTCGACTCGACGTTGAGTTCTCGCGCGCTGGTCTGTAAAAAATGCTTGATGAGCACCGCGATGTCTTCGCGCCGTTCGCGCAGCGACGGCAAGCGCAACCGGATTACGTTGAGACGGTGGAAAAGGTCTTCGCGGAACAAGCCTTGCTTGACCCTTTGTTCAAGGTCTTGGTGGGTGGCCGCGATGACGCGCACATTCGCCGTCATCGGTTGATGTCCACCGACTCGATAGAACTGTCCGTCGGCCAACACGCGCAACAAGCGCGTTTGTAAGTCCGACGGCATATCACCGATCTCATCGAGAAATAATGTCCCGCCTTCCGCTTGCTCGAAGCGGCCGCGACGCATGGTTTGCGCGCCGGTAAAGGCCCCGCGTTCGTGGCCGAACAATTCCGATTCCAACAGTTCTTTCGGTATTGCGGCGGTGTTGATGGCGATGAAAGGCCGCGCAGCTCGCAGGCTATGGCGATGTAGTGCTCGCGCGACCAGTTCTTTACCCGTGCCCGATTCGCCGGTGATGAGCACTGTGGTCTGCGATTGCGATAGTCGGCCGATGGCGCGGAACACCTCCTGCATGGCCGGTGCGCGGCCGAGGATTTCCGGGACGGCCGCGGTGGATTCCGTGATTTCGCTGTCGCGCATGCTTTCATCGAGGGCGCGACGTATTAGATCGACGGCGTGATCGACGTCGAAAGGTTTGGGCAAGTACTCGTAGGCGCCGCCTTGGAATGCCGCGACGGCGCTTTCCAGATCGGAATAGGCGGTCATCACGATGACCGGCAAATTCTCGTAACGGGCCTTAAGTTCCTTCAACAGATCAAGGCCTGAACCTCCGGGCATGCGAATGTCGCTCACCACCACTTGCGGTGGATCCGTCTCGAGCGCGGCGAGGGCGTCGCGGGTCGCAGAAAAGGATTTGAACGCCAGGCCCTCACGGGTGAGCGCCTTCTCGAAAACCCAGCGGATAGAACGGTCGTCGTCAATGATCCAAACGGGTTTCATGGTGTGTGCGCTGCTCTTGAGGAGGAAATTCGCTGCTGAGTAAGGGTAATAACAAACTAAAGCGGGTCTTGCCGGGCTCACTTTCGAACTCGATCATGCCGCGATGCTGATTGACGGAGCTTTGTGCGAGCATGAGCCCCAGGCCGGTGCCGCCTTCACGGCCGGACACGAGCGGGAAAAATATGCGGTCCTTAAGATCGGCGGGAATACCGGGACCGTTGTCGATGATCTCGATGTTGATTGCCAAACGATACCGGTGTTTGGCCAGGGTCACTTGGCGGGCGACCCGCGATCGCAGGTGAATCAAGCCTTCGCCGTTCAGCGCCTGCGCCGCGTTGCGGGCGATATTCAATACCGATTGGATGAGTTGTTCGCGGTCGCCCGTGAGATCGGGAAGACTGAGGTCATAGTCGCGTTTGATATCGAGCCCGGCCGGGTATTCCGCAAGAATCAAACTGCGCACCCGCTCCAACACTTCATGGATGTTTACCTGGCCCATGATGAAGGATCGAGGCGGCGCGACCAGGCGATCCATCAGCGACTGCAGGCGGTCGGTCTCTTTTACGATCACCCGCGTATACTCATGCAACTCTTTGCGATCAAGCTCGCGCTCCAGCAACTGCGCCGCGCCCTTGATGCCTCCGAGCGGATTGCGTATCTCGTGGGCAAGATTGCGAATCAGTTGCCGATTGAGTTGTTGATCGTGAATGACTCGCTCTTCGCGGGCGATTTTGAGTTGCTGGCTAAGGGGCCGAAACTCCAGCAGCAGCACTGCATCGTCTAGCTCCACCGGGGTTATGGTGCAACTCAACTGCAAGGTGGGCTGATGGCCGCCCCCCAGTACGATCTCGTGCTCGAGAAAACCGCATTGTTCGTCGAGCGCGTGGCGGGCTGTGGCCGCCAGGGACTCGGCTCCGATCAACACATGCCCAAGATCGTGGGCGTGAACGTTTTTGCGGGAAAGCTCGAATAGTTGTTCCGCCATCGGATTGAGATAGAGAATTGCGAGGTTGCGATCGAGAAGCATCACGGCGCTAGAAAGCGATTCCAATCCACCAAATCTGCTTGCCGCCATTAACAAAATTCACCCAATCTCGTTCACTTTTCTATTTCATAATAGCAATAAGTGCGCCATTGAATTGGCCGGTTAAATAATAGCAGTGGAGACGGTGAAGCAAGAGTTACCTAAGGCCGGAAATTTCTTTCTTGAGCGCATCGACATTTTTTTCGTGGCGAGAGACTTGTTCCTTAAAACCCTGCATCCGTTCAACGTACTTTTGGTGGTTTTTATCGGCGCCAATCTTGACCGCCTCGGCCTCGCTTAAGGCCTTCTTGGCGGCGTCGAGGGATTGCTGTTCCGCTTTCAGTTCATCGTCCAAAATTTGTTTGCGGGAAAGGTCGCGCTTACGCTGAGTTTGGCTGTCTACTTTAGGAAAGTTGACCGGCGGATTTGGTTTCACCTTCATAACCGGCGCCGGGGGCAGCCTAATGTCCGCCGGCGGCGGAATCGGCACGTGAATCTTTTCCACACCCTTGCGCGGCAAGCCGGATGGAATATTCGTATAGGTTACGCCGCCGCGGTCGTCCAAGTAGCGATAAATGGTCTCCGCTTGCAAGGAACCAATCAACAGCAAGCCAACGACGAAGCTTGCGACACTATTTATCAAGTTTATCTCAAAGAATAAGCGGTAAGTCTATGTCGATCATACTATTTCACAAATGAAAAAGGCGAGCATTTCAGCTCGCCCCAGTATAACGCAATCGAGTTACTTGACGCAGATTTGAGACATTTGCGCGATCATAGCGTGCGTGCAATAACTTTCAAAAAGGACTATTGCAACGCTAGAGACTGTAATACATGTCGAATTCTACGGGGTGAGTGGTCATGCGAAAACGCGTGACTTCTTCCATCTTGAGTTCGATATAAGCATCGAGCATATCGCCGGAGAACACTCCGCCGCGGGTGAGAAACTCGCGGTCTTTGTCCAGATGCTCGAGCGCCATGTCGAGGGACGAGCATACGTTCGGCACCTTCTTCGCTTCTTCCGGCGGTAAGTCATATAGGTTCTTGTCGATCGGATCACCGGGGTGGATTTTATTCTGCACGCCGTCCAATCCCGCCATCATCATAGCGGAGAAGGCCAGGTAAGGATTGGCAGTCGGATCCGGGAAGCGCACTTCGATACGGCGCGCCTTGGCGCTTTGTACGAACGGAATGCGGATCGACGCGGAACGGTTGCGGGCAGAATAGGCCAGATTTATCGGCGCTTCGAAGCCGGGTACCAACCGCTTATACGAATTCGTGCCCGGATTGGTGATCGCGTTCAGCGCCTTCGCATGCTTGATGACGCCGCCGATGTAATACAGCGCGAATTCCGATAAGCCGGCGTAGCCATTGCCCGCGAAGAGATTGGTTCCATCTTTCCAAATCGACTGGTGGACGTGCATGCCGGAACCGTTGTCGCCGACGACGGGCTTAGGCATAAACGTGGCCGTGTGACCGTAGGAATGGGCAACGTTGTGCACACAGTATTTCAGAATTTGCAGCCAATCGGCGCGCTTTACCAGTCGTTCGAACTTGGTGCCGATTTCGCACTGTCCCGGTGCGGCCACTTCGTGGTGATGCACCTCTACTTCAACGCCCATCTGTTCCAGCGCGATACACATCGCGGACCGGATGTCTTGCAAGGAATCGACCGGCGGCACGGGAAAATAGCCGCCTTTAACTGGTGGACGATGCCCCATGTTGCCGCCGTCAAGGTCTGCGCCGCTAGACCAGGGCGCTTCTTCCGACTTGATTTTAACGAAACAGCCGGACATATCAAGGTTCCAAGTCACGGAATCAAAAATGAAAAACTCTGGTTCGGGTCCGAAGTAAGCAGTATCCCCAAGACCGGACGAGTGCAAATACGCTTCGGCGCGTTTGGCGATTGAGCGCGGATCACGATCGTAACCCTTTCCGTCGGAAGGTTCGACAACATCGCAAGTGATATTGAGCGTCGGCTCGTCGCGGAACGGGTCCATTACCGCAGTATCGGGGTCGGGCATCAGCAACATATCGGAGGCTTGGATGCCTTTCCAGCCGGCAATCGAGGAGCCGTCAAAGGCATGGCCTACGCTGAACTTTTCTTCATTAAACGCTTTTGCGGGAACGCTCACGTGCTGTTCCTTGCCGCGGGTGTCGGTAAAGCGGAAATCAACGAACTTTACTTCGCTTTCCTTCATCATCTTCATTACATCAGCAACAACCATTATCATCTCCCGAGAATACCGATAAATTACGTGCCACCGACCACAGTCAGCAGAAACTGTGCCAGTGAATAAAATGCGAATCGCGCATTGTGCCACAAAGCATTATTATGTTGGAGCCCGATCGGACGGCGCCACCTTAGTGCGTTTTGCCGCAAGGCGCCCCATAAAGAGGCGCTTTGAAATGCGGATGGATGTTAGTCGGTCTGAGGTTCGATGGCGTTGAGCAAACGCTCGAGCACACCGGCGTATACAGGAAAACGTGAAAAAAGCGCAATCGCTAGTGCCTCGTTATAAGCGTGGGAAGTCAGATTC
>JALYOK010000243.1 GCA_030856925.1 Pseudomonadota bacterium | reverse complement strand
CCGCCTACGCTGTCCATTCCATTTCGGAATAGGTGTTATGGGCATCCATTCGGTTCTCACACTGCGCCGAAACCCCTACAATGACGAATATCTAATAGACAAACCTGGAGATCGACATGGCAAAGATGACCGCCGCTGAAGCCGCAGTGCGTGTGATGGAACGAGAAGGAGTCGAGATGGCGTTCGGCGTTCCGGGCGCCGCCATCAATCCCCTTTATGCCGCAATGGCGCGGCGCGGTAGCATCTCCCACGTGCTTGCGCGCCACGTCGAAGGCGCCTCCCACATGGCCGAGGGTTACACCCGCGCGAACGCTGGCAACATCGGCGTATGTATCGGCACCTCCGGCCCGGCGGGCACGGACATGATCACGGGACTCTATTCGGCCCAAGCCGATTCCATTCCGATCCTCTGCATTACCGGTCAAGCGCCGCGTGCGCGTCTGCACAAAGAGGATTTTCAAGCGGTGGATATTTCGTCGATCGCCAAGCCATTGACCAAGATGTCGCTCACCGTCATGGAACCCGCGCAAGTGCCGGGCGCATTTCAGCAAGCGTTTCATCTGATGCGTTCCGGCCGGCCCGGTCCGGTGTTGATCGATCTGCCGTTCGACGTGCAGATGGCCGAGATAGAATTCGATGACGACACTTATTCGCCGTTGCCGGTCTATAAGCCGGGCGCGACCCGCGCCCAGATTGAAAAAGCGCTCACGATGTTGAACGACCACGAGCGACCGCTGATCGTCGCCGGCGGCGGCATCATCAACGCCGACGCGTCGGATTTGCTGGTGCAGTTTGCCGAGATCACCGGCGTGCCGGTCATTCCAACACTGATGGGCTGGGGCACGATCCCCGATGATCACCGCTTGATGGCGGGCATGTGCGGCTTGCAAACCTCGCACCGTTACGGCAATGCGACCATGTTGGAATCGGACTTCGTGTTGGGCATCGGCAACCGTTGGGCCAATCGCCATACCGGCTCGATCGAGGTCTATACCAAGGGCCGCAAATTCGTTCACGTCGACATCGAACCGACGCAAATCGGCCGCGTGTTCGCGCCGGACTACGGCATCGTCTCAGACGCCAAAGCAGCCTTGGAATTATTCGTCGAAGTCGCGAAAGAATGGCAAGCGGCCGGCAAGCTGCAAGATCGCACGACCTGGGTGGAAGCATGTTTGAAACGTAAGCGCACCATGCTGCGCAAGACCAACTTCGAGAACGTGCCGATGAAGCCGCAACGCGTCTACCAGTGCATGGCCCGCGCCTTCGACGAGGACACCTGCTACGTCAGCACCATCGGTCTATCGCAAATCGCCGCGGCGCAGTTTCTGCACGTCTATAAGCCGCGCAACTGGATCAACTGCGGCCAAGCGGGCCCGCTCGGCTGGACCATACCTGCCGCGCTGGGTGTGCGCGCTGCCGATCCTAGGCGCAAGATCGTGGCGCTTTCCGGCGACTACGATTTCCAGTTCATGATCGAAGAACTGGCGGTCGGCGCGCAGTTCAAGCTGCCCTATATCCATATCGTAGTGAACAACTCCTATCTTGGATTGATTCGGCAGTCGCAACGCAACTTCAGCATGGACTATTGCGTGCAACTGGGATTCGAGAATATCAACGCGCCGGAAATGAATGGCTACGGCGTCGATCACATCAAAGTCGTCGAAGGTCTAGGCTGTAAAGCGATCCGCGTTCACAAACAAGAAGAACTCAATCCGGCGATTCGGCAAGCTGAGAAGTGGATGGCGAAGTTTCAGGTCCCGGTCGTGATCGAAGTGATGCTCGAAAAAGTGACTAACATCGCGATGGGGACGGAGATCAACAACATCGTCGAATTCGAAGACATCGCGTCGGGCAAGGAAGATGCTCCGACGGCGGTGGCATTATTGGATTAATTTGTCATCCTGAGCGCGCCTTCAGCCCCGGACTTGATCCGGGGGGAAGGATCTGCTTTTTTACGTTGATTGCAAATGACGCAAAACAGACTCTTCGTCGCGGAGTTTACCCTTTAGCGCACCGAAGAGCGCCTCGGAATGACAT
>JALYOK010000232.1 GCA_030856925.1 Pseudomonadota bacterium | reverse complement strand
CAGTAAAGGCTGTCCCGCTGATTGCGGCGGCGTTCGAATTCGAATTCATGGGTGGCTCGATGGGATCGGTAGTCGGCGAGCGTTTCGCGCAGGGTGTCGAGGCAGCGATCGAGCAAAAATTGACGTTTATTTGTTTTTCCGCGAGCGGCGGGGCGCGCATGCAAGAGGGCTTGTTCTCTCTGTTGCAAATGGCAAAGACCAGTGCGGCGCTTGCGTCGCTGGCGGACGCGAAACTTCCTTACATTTCCGTCCTCACCGATCCCACCATGGGCGGTGTGTCGGCCAGTTTTGCGATGCTCGGCGATGTGATTATTGCCGAACCCGGGGCACTGATCGGCTTCGCCGGGCCGCGAGTGATTGAGCAGACGGTGCGGGAAACTCTCCCGGAGGGTTTTCAGAAAGCAGATTTCCTACTGGAAAAGGGCGCTATAGATATGATCGTCGACCGGCGGGAAATGCGCGATAAATTGGCGAGCCTGATCACGATGATGACGAGACAACCCGCCATCGTTCCTGCTTAGCGTAAACTTCAACCTTTGGCGCCGACTACGCTCAAAGACTGGCTGGCTCATCTAGAAAGCCTGCATCCGAAAACCATCGCGCTCGGCTTGGATCGGGTTAATCAAGTCAAGCAATGCCTCAAGCTCGAGCCTGCGTTCACAATCATCACTGTCGGCGGCACCAATGGCAAAGGTTCGACCTGCGCCATGCTCGAAAACATCCTCAATATCTCCGCCTACACCACCGGCCTTTACACTTCGCCGCATTTGTTGCGCTACAACGAACGGGTGCGCCTGAATCGCGAGGCGGTCAACGATGCCGCTTTGTGCGAGGCGTTCGAGGCGGTTGAGAATGCGCGGGGCGAGGCGCCGCTCACCTATTTTGAATTCGGCACCCTCGCCGCGGTTTGGTTGTTCGTGCGCGAGCGCGTCGACGTGGCAATTCTCGAGGTCGGCCTCGGCGGGCGATTAGATGCGGTGAACGCGTTCGATTCCAGTTGCGCCATCGTCACCAACATCGGGATCGATCACACCGAATACCTGGGTAAGACTCTGGCTGCAATCGGAATCGAGAAGGCGGGCATCTATCGCCCGCACCGGCCGGCGATTTTTGGCGACACACAATTGCCGTCGACCGTTCGGGATCATGCTCGCAGCATCGATGCGGATTTGTTATCCTTGGGCGAGGCTTTCAGATTTTCCAGACAAGATACGCAATGGCAATTCCACGGCCGACGCGGCAACCATTACGGCTTGCCTTATCCGGCGCTGCGCGGTGGCTACCAGCTCAATAACGCCAGTGCGGCATTGGCGGCGCTCGATGAACTGCGCGAGGTTTTACCGGTCACACTCCAGGATATCAAGCGCGGCCTGCTGGAACTCGATTTGCCGGGCCGATTTCAGGTTCTTCCCGGCCGTCCCACCGTGATATTGGACGTCGCGCACAATCCGGCGGCGGTGAAGGTGCTGGCCCAGCAGCTTGGCCATATGGGACGCTTTCGCAAGACGCACGCGGTGTTTGGAATGTTGAAGGACAAAGATATAGGCGGCGTAGTCAACGTCATGACGGGACTGATCGACATCTGGCACTTGGGTTCCATTAATGCCGCCCGCGGCGCGAGCGCGGAAGATTTGCTGATGTATTTCAGCGATGGGCGCAACGAGGATGTCAGTTGTTATCCCTCAGTGGCTGCAGCCTACAATGCGGCCTGTCGTCAGGCAGAGCAAGATGATAGAATTCTAGTATTCGGATCCTTCTACACCGTAGCCGAAGTGTTGAAAGTTTGTTGAAAAAAACTACTGCGGTGCCCGTCTGGGGGCTGGCCTATGGCTACGTCGTTGCGCGGTGCTCGGAATCCTCATGTACATTTGAGTACATTCCGGTTCCTGCGCGCCGCGCGCCTCGCATACGGGCATCCTCGCTACGTTTTTCAACCAACCCTTAGAGTGCAGCTAACGCAACCTGTTCTATGCCCCTTTCTTTCGGCGACGAAGAACGCAAACTGAAACAAAGAGCGCGCCGACGCCTGATCGGCGCCATCGTGCTGGTCACGGGTCTGATCCTGATCCTGCCCAGGGTGCTCGACAAGGAGTCTAAGCAACCGACGCAAGATATCGAGGTTCATATTCCGCCGAAGGACAACGCGCCGCTCGATCCCCATCCGGCGCCGCCCATGACTGACGCCGGTAAAGCTTCGCCGACCGCGGAGACGGCGCCCGATAGCGCGGAGCCTACGCCGAGCGAAGTCGAGCCTCCGGAGGTGACTCCACCTCGAGCCGATCCCCCACCGACCGCGCAATCGGAGGTTAAAACCCCCAGCGTGGCGGCTTCTGGCAAAACTTATTACATTCAAGTAGGCGTATTTTCGAAATCCGGCAACGCGCAAACAGTCCAGTCCAAGTTGGCAAAGACCGGGCTCAGGGTGATTTCATCCCCAATCAAGACCGCCGGCGGCGAGCGGATGCGTGTGCGGGTCGGGCCATTCCGTGAGCGCCGCGACGCCGACGAAGCGCTGGCGAAGGTGAAACGGGCGGGCGAGAAAAACGCCGTGATAATCACTCTCGAAAAATAACTCCGCCCGTTGCATGATGGTGCGCCGATGACCCTATTCGACTATTTCGTAATCGCGATCATCGGTATATCCATGCTGGTGGGATTGATGCGCGGCGCGATAAAGGAAGTATTCTCTCTGGCGTCATGGATTTTGGCGTTTATCATAGCCAAGGTCTATAGTGCCGAGTTATCGCGGTGGCTGGAAAACCTGGTTTCTAATTCGTCGCTGCGGTTATTGACGGCTTTCATCGTCTTGTTTGTAGCTTCACTGTTTGTTCTGGGGCTGATAAGCCTCATGCTAACCACGTTGATCAAGAAGATCGGCCTTGGTTCCGTCGATCGCGCGCTGGGCACGATGATCGGTTTCGTGCGCGGCGTGGTGATCATGTTGGTGTTGGTCATCCTCGGCGGCATGACGGCTTTGCCGCAACAGAACGATTGGCGTCACGCATTGACGCGCGGTTGGTTTGAGACGCTTGCCGGTTCCGTGAAGCCATGGCTGCCGGATGCAATGACGAAGCGGATTCACTTCGGTCAGCCCCGTGGAAGCTCTGAATAAGCGCCTCGAGAGATGCGCTGGGGGTCAATCGAAGGTTCTTAACAATTGCAAGGTAACCGGTAACGGATAGTCGAATATGTGCGGAATTATCGGCATCGTCGGGAAAGGTCCCGTCAATCAGTTGCTCTATGACGGGCTGCAGGTATTGCAGCACCGCGGGCAGGACGCCGCCGGCATCGTTACTGCCCACGGCGACACTTTCAACATGCACAAGGGCGGCGGCTTGGTGCGCGACGTGTTCCGCACGCGCGACATGCGTTCCCTGGTCGGCGACATGGGCATTGGCCATTGCCGTTATCCGACCGCCGGTTCCGCATCCTCCAACGCCGAAGCGCAGCCCTTCTACGTCAACTCGCCGTTTGGCATCGTGCTTGGCCACAACGGCAATCTCACTAACACCGAGCAGCAGCGGCGCGACCTGTTTCGACAGGACCTGCGCCATGTCAACACCAATTCCGATTCCGAAGTCTTGCTAAACGTTCTTGCGCATGAATTGCAGGATGCGGCGGCCGGCATGCGGCTTACGCCGGACGCCATCTTCAGCGCCGTTGCCGGTGTTCACCGTCGTTGTCGCGGCGCCTATGCCATCGTTGCCATGATCGCGGGATATGGTCTGGTGGCGTTTCGTGATCCCTTCGGAATTCGTCCGCTGGTGATCGGCTATCACGACACCCCTGATGGCCGCGAATACCTGGTGGCTTCCGAGAGTGTCGCCATCGATACGCTGGGCTTCCACTTGCTGCGCGACGTGGCGCCGGGCGAAGCGATCTTCATCGACGAAGACGCGCGATTTTCAAGCCGCCAATGTGCGATGAAGCCGAACCATCATCCCTGTATTTTCGAATACGTTTATTTGGCGCGGCCCGATTCGGTTATCGATGGCATTTCGGTATACGAAACTCGCCTGCGAATGGGCGAAAACCTGGCCGAAAAAATCAAGCGAGTCGCGCCCAATCTCGACGCCGACATCGTCATTCCGATCCCCGACACCAGCCGCCCGAGCGCCCTGCAGCTCGCTACCCGGCTGGGTTTGCCGTATCGCGAAGGCTTCATCAAGAACCGCTATATCGGCCGCACCTTTATCATGCCCGGCCAATCGGAGCGCAGAAAATCAGTGCGGCAAAAACTCAATGCGATCACCATGGAATTCAGCGGCCGCAACGTGTTGCTGGTCGACGATTCTATCGTTCGCGGCACCACCAGCCGCGAGATCGTGCAGATGGCGCGGGACTGCGGCGCGAAGAAAGTCTACTTCGCTTCTGCTTCGCCGCCGGTGCGATTTCCCAACGTGTATGGCATCGACATGCCGACCAAACACGAGTTCATCGCCACCGGTCGCACCGATGCGGAGATTGCCCGCGAGATCGGCGCCGACGCGGTGTTCTATCAAGACCTGCCGGCGCTCATCGATGCGGTGCGCGCTTGCAACCCGAAGATCACCCATTTCGATACCTCGTGTTTCGATGGCAACTACATCACCGGTGATGTCACGCCGGAATATTTGGCCGGGCTGGAGGAGACCCGCGCCGACAATGAGCGACATCTGAAAACCCATTTGTCGTCTTTTCAGCTTGATTTAGGTTTGACCCTTGTCGATTAGACCACGTACGATCGTCTTGTAATTTACTTCTTAAACTGCTTCTGGAGAACCGAAATGGAACACAAACTGCCTGATCTGCCC
>JALYOK010000222.1 GCA_030856925.1 Pseudomonadota bacterium | reverse complement strand
CCTTGCCCTCGGGCCGTTGTGCCAAAAGAAATTCGCCACCGGGTTTTTGGATGACGGCGCAAACGACGTCGACAAGAGGACGATGATCGACCGGACAACCGCCGTTAGCAGTCGACACGGCTAAACGTTTTTCTGCCGCCCCGCCCAATCCAACGCGAACTGGTAGGCGACCCGGCCACTGCGGGAACTTCGCGTGAGCGCCCAGAGCAAAGCTTCTTGGCGTAATACATTCGTATCCGGCGCCGCGGCGCCGAGCGCCTTGACCCAGTGTTCGGCGATGGCCAGGTAATCATCCTGATCGAACGGATAGAACGACAGCCACAACCCGAAACGCTCCGAAAGAGATATTTTTTCCTCGACGGTTTCGCTCGGGTGAACTTCTTCGCCGAGGTGTTTGTATTCCAGATTTTCCGACATATATTCCGGCATTAAATGTCGGCGATTGCTGGTGGCGTAGATCAGAACATTCTCTGACGCCGCCGCGATGGAGCCGTCGAGCACTACTTTTAGAGCCTTGTAGCCAGGATCGTTCGCTTCGAACGACAAGTCGTCGCAAAAAATAATATACCGCTCCGGGCGCGCGGAAATGATGTCGACGATATCGGGCAGATCGACCAGCTCTTGCTTTTCCACTTCAATCAAACGCAGGCCATGCTTGGCGAACTTGTTCAACACCGCTTTGATGAGGGAAGATTTGCCGGTGCCACGCGCGCCGGTCAGCAGGATATTATTGGCGGTGCGACCTTCGACGAATTGCTTAGTGTTTTGATCGATGCGTTTTTTCTGCTCGTCGACGCCGTGGATATCTCTCAGCGTGATCTTGTGCGGGTGGGATACCCCTTGCAGATAGCCGACGCCGTTCCTCTTGCGCCAGCGAAATGCGATCGAGGTTTTCCAATTAGGTTCGGCGGGCGCATTAGGGATGATGCGTTCGATTTTTTCCAGCAGCGCTTCGGCACGGGCAATCAGTTGTATAACAGCGTCCACTGGTTAGCTTCGATAGTCAGCGTTGATTTTAACGTAGTCGTAGGAGAGATCGCAGGTCCAAACGGTAGTCGTGGCGGCGCCGCGATTCAGCACGACGCGGATGCCAATCTCACTTTGCTTCATTACTCGCTGGCCGTCTGCTTCCGAGTAAGTTGCGGCGCGTCCGCCGTTTTGCGCCACCAGCACTTCATCCAGATAGACCTCGATTTTTCCGACGTCAAGATCCTCGACGCCGGCGTTACCGATTGCGGCGAGGATACGGCCCAGGTTCGGGTCCGATGCAAAGAACGCGGTTTTCACCAACGGAGAGTGACCGATGGCGTAGGCGATTTTCGCACACTCGTCTTCGTCGCGGCCCTGCTCGACCTTGATGGTGATGAACTTCGTCGCCCCTTCGCCGTCCCGCACAATGGCTTGTGCGAGTAGCGCCGATACGTCGGCAATCCCGTCACGCAATGCGGCATAGTCGGCGCTCGCGGCGTCAATAATCTCTACATTACCCGCTGCTCCGGTCGCCATCACGATGAAGGAATCGTTAGTCGAAGTGTCGCCGTCGACCGTGATGCGATTGAACGAGCGAGCGGCGCTGTATGCCGTCAACGATTGCAGTAAGGGCTGGCTGATCGCTGCATCGCAAGCGACAAACCCCAGCATGGTAGCCATGTTCGGCTTGATCATTCCCGCACCTTTGGCGATGCCGGTGATGGTGATAACCTTGCCGTGCAATTCGATCTGCTTTGACGCCGCTTTCGCGACGGTATCGGTGGTCATGATCGCGTGCGCGGCCACGAACCAATTATCCGCCTTCAAGTCCGAAACCGCGGCCGGCAAACCTGCCTTAACCCGCTCGATCGGTAACGGTTCCAAGATTACGCCGGTAGAAAACGGCAATACCTGCGATGGCTGGACGGCGTGGCCTAGGGCTAGAGCCAATATCCGTGCGGCTTCCAGGCATGTTTCCCGGGCGCGTTCGAGCCCTTCGGCGCCAGTGCCGGCGTTAGCGCAACCGGTGTTCACCACCAGTGAGCGGATACCCGAGTTCTGCGCCAAATGTGCTCGACACAATGTCACGGGCGCAGCGCAAAAACGGTTTTGCGTGAATACCCCGGCGACTTTGCTGTCTACCGCGAGGCGCATCACCAGCAGGTCCTTTCGATTGGCGTCGCGGATGCCAGCCTCGGTGACGCCGAGTTCAACGCCGGGAACGGGGAGAAGTTGTTTCGAGTCGGGTGAGGTGAGATTAACCGGCATAGTTAAGGCCTGGGCTGCGGCCGAACTTCCGCCGCGTCATCGCGAGGAGTCCATAGGACGACGCGGCGATTCGATTTTGGAGGCCCGATGAAAATCGAGATTGCTTCCCCCGCATCACGTGCGGGGCTTAAGGTGGCTCGCAATGACATGGAGATACTTGTGCCGTCGGCGCATAGAGAATCGTACGGTGCTAGTGTAGTGCGCCATAATTAACAGAACATAAAAATGCGTCTTTTTCCGTCTGGCGTCGTTGCTCGTCGTTGCATAGAGCCCGCTATGCGGCCTCCTCGCGCCTCGCCAGA
>JALYOK010000195.1 GCA_030856925.1 Pseudomonadota bacterium | reverse complement strand
GGTGTATCCCGAGGAACTGCTGGCGCGCGTCCGCTCGCTGATGCGTCTCACGGAAGCGCGAAAGGCGCTGCAAGAGGTGCGCCTAGCCCGCGAGATCGAGCAGCGGCAATGGATACACCGCATGTTCGAGCGCTATGTCTCGCCAAAACTGGTGAAGGAAATCCTGGATCAAGGCGATCAGCGGGAAAATCCCTTGGATCGATTGTCTAGGCTAGAGGTCGTTGCGCTGTTCGCCGATATGCGCGGCTTCACTCGAATCGCCGAGAAACTAGCGCCCAGCAAAGTGGTCGAGTTGCTGAACGAGTTTTTTACGCTCATCACCTCGGTTGCCTACGACCATGAAGGCACGGTCTTCAACATGGCGGGTGATAGCTTGCTGGTGGGTTTTGGTGTGCCGCTGCCGCAATCCGACAGCGCGCAACGGGCGGTGCAAGCGGCATGCACGATGATCAAGCGTTTTCAAACGCTCGTATCGAATTGGCAAACGTTGTACGGTATCGAGGCGGGATTGGGTATCGGTGTCAACCGCGGGGAAGCGATCGCCGGCAATGTCGGTTCGCCCACTTATATGAGCTATACGATCATCGGCGATGCGGTCAACGTCGCCGCGCGGTTGATGCAAAACGCCAAAGCCAATGAAATATTGATCTCCGAGGCGGTGTTTCAAGGCCTCGACACCCTGACCGACGCGCTGCCGCCGGAACCTCTCCAGCCCCTGACCGTCAAGGGCAAATCTTCACCACTGCCGGTGTATCGAATACGCGTTTTGGAGGCGTTGTAATTGGCAACGACTTTCGGCTCCCCGGACCCATCGATTTCAGTCCTAATCATCGACGATTCGGAGGATATGCGGCTCTTGGTGCGCCACTATGTCATGGTGGAATGGCCCCGGGCGAAAATTGAAGACTGGGATCCCATCGACCGCGGCAAGCCGGGCAAAGATTTCCCGTGGCGGAGCTACGATGTCGTGTTGCTCGACTATATGCTAGGTACCGAAGACGGGCTGATTTGGCTCAAGGAATTTCGGCGCAATAGCGATTGTCCGCCGGTGATTTTTATGACCGGGCAAGGCAGCGAGGACGTCGCGGTGAAGGCGCTTAAGGCCGGCGCCCACGATTATCTGCGCAAGCACGATCTGTCCCAGGCCAAATTGGTCGGCTCCATGAGGGATGCGATTGCCCAGATCGCCTTCGCGCCGCCCAAGCTTGTGTTTGATTTGCCCGATTTACCTGTAATCGAGCACACGGATGAATTCGAAGTTGAACACGAGTCTATACGTGCGTCGATCGACGCCTACGACCGCACGGGAATTACCCAGCAGCCGGTGAGAATCTTTGGCTATGCCGTTCTGCGCAAGATCGGCGCCGGGGGTATGTCGTCAGTTTATCTGGCGGAACGCGAGCCGGATCGCGCGCTGACAGTGCTTAAGCTGTTGAACGCCGACTTGTCCCGGGAAAACGAGTTCTTGCGCCGCTTCATTCGTGAGTACGGTATCCTCTCTAAGCTCTCGAGTCCCTATGTGGTCAAGATATTCGACCAGGGCTACACCGATCGACACGTCTATATCGCCATGGAATATTTCGCCGGCGGTGATCTCAAGGCCTGCATCGATCGCGGCATTGAACCGCATCAGGCGATATCGCTGCTATCGCAAATGGCGAGAGGATTACAGGCGATCCACACGGCCGAGGTTATACACCGGGATCTTAAGCCGCAAAACATCATGTTCCGCGCCGATGGTTCGTTGGGTATATTGGACTTCGGCATTGCCAAAATGGCGTCGACAGAAACGCAGTTGACGGAACATGGCCAGGTGTTCGGCACGCCCTTTTACATGAGCCCGGAGCAAGGCACAGGCAAGATCCTCGATGCGCGCAGCGATCTTTATAGCTTGGGTGTGATCTTCTACGAAATGCTGACCGGCAAACGGCTCTATAGCGCCGACAATGCGGTTGCGTTAGTTTACAAACATCTCCACGACAAAATACCCATCCTTCCGCGTCACCTAGCGGACTATCAAGAGTTGCTGAATCGCGCGGTCGCCAAAGCGCCGGGCGACCGTTTCGCCACTGCCGGTAGTTTACTTGGCTATCTCGATCGGCGTTTCGGCAAGTAGCCGGTTGTCCGAGCGGCGCGTTGCGCGTGGACCTCTGATGATCCACGTATAATGCGCGCTCCATGGGTACCCTCGATTTCCTCCCGCCCCAGTCTCTCAAACACATCACGCTAGGTCCGGTAACGGGATCGGCCGATGCATTGTTGCTCGCCGAACTCGCAGGTCGACGTCGGCCGCTGGTTGTCGTCACAGAGACTGCCGCGCATGCGCAACGACTGCGGGCGGAGATCCAGTGGTTTGCGCCGAAGCTCGCAATTCACCTTTTGCCCGATTGGGAGACCTTGCCGTATGATCAGCTATCGCCCCACCAGGACTTGACCTCCGAGCGGTTGGCGACCTTGTATCAGTTTTCCCGCAACGCCTGCGATGTCGCACTAGTGCCGATTACGACGGCGCTGTATCGGTTGCCGCCCCAGGCTTATCTCGCGGCCCATACGTTTTTCTTGCAGCAAAAGGAAACCCTCGACTTGGCCGCGCTGCGTAGCCAGCTTACCGTGGCCGGATACGCCAATGTCAGCCAGGTGTTGCGCCCCGGTGAATACGCCATGCGCGGCGGGTTGATCGATCTGTTCCCCATGGGCAGCGCCGTACCCTATCGAATCGACCTGCTCGATGACGAAATCGAATCCATCCGCACCTTCGACGTCGACACCCAGCGCAGCATTTATCCGGTCGATGAGATACGTTTACTGCCGGCGCGAGAATTCCCTTTCGACGAAGCTGGGCGAAGCTTATTCCGCCAGAATTTCCGAGAAAAGTTCGAGGGTGATCCGTCGAAAAGCACGCTATATAAGGACGTCAGCAACGGCATTGCCCCGGCCGGTATCGAATATTATCTGCCGTTATTTTTCGACGGCACCGCGACGCTGTTCGACTATTTGCCGGCCGATGCGCAGCTTTGCCTGCATCACGATGTGGCGAACGCGATCGAGCAATTTTGGCGCGACGTCAAGTCCCGACACCAGCTGTTGGGCGGCGACCGGACCAGGCCAATACTGGCGCCGGCAGATCTGTTTCTGCGTGCGGAAGATTTTTTTGTCGGGCTGAAAACGTTCGGTCGTATCGACATTCCGAAACCATCGTTGGAACGCGATGCTATCTCAGAACCCGCAACGACAGCGCCGTTACCGCCGCTGGATGTAGATCGCCGTGCCCAGAACCCAGTGGAAAAGCTCGCGGTATTTGTCGAAAATTTTTCCGGACGGGTGTTGGTCGTCGCGGAGAGCCTGGGCCGGCGCGAGACTTTGTTGGAACTCTTTACCCGTTGCGGCCTGACGCCCAAAACCTACGACGACTATGGCGCATTTGTCGAAGGCGCCGAGCCGTTGGCGTTGGTGGTCGCGCCGCTGGATATGGGCTTCATTCTTGGCCAGCCCCATTGGGCGATCGTCACCGAAAACGAGTTGTACGCCGCACAAGTCAATCAAACTCGTCGGCGCGACACACGCAAAGCTACCTCCGAGACGATGCTGCGGGATCTGTCGGAAGTTCGCATCGGCGATCCGGTGGTTCATGCTCAGCATGGCATCGGCCGCTATCTCGGTTTAGTGAATCTGGATTTGGGCGAGGGCGAGAACGAGTTCCTGCAGCTTGAATACGGCGGTGGCGACAAGCTGTATGTGCCGGTGGCGCAGCTCCATCAAATCAGCCGTTACAGCGGCGCCAGTCCCGAGGCTGCGCCGCTGCACCGCTTGGGCAGTGGCCAATGGGACAAAGCCAAGCGCAAAGCGGCGCAGCAAGTGCGCGACACGGCGGCGGAGCTTTTGAACCTGTACGCCCAGCGCGCGGCGCGCCAGGGCTACGCGTTTCCGTTTCATCCGAATGATTACGAAAACTTCGCTGCGGGTTTCGGGTTCGAGGAAACGCCCGACCAAGCAGCCGCCATCGCCGCCGTCATCGACGATATGAAATCCGGCAAACCCATGGATCGCCTGGTCTGCGGCGATGTGGGATTCGGCAAAACGGAAGTGGCCATGCGCGCCGCATTCCTCGCGGTGTTCGGAGGTAAGCAGGTCGCGATTCTGGTGCCGACTACCTTGCTCGCGGAACAACATTATGAAAACTTCTCCGACCGCTTCGCCGAATGGCCGGTGAAGATCGTCGAAATATCGCGCTTTCGCTCGGCGAAAGAACTGTCCGCGGCGCTAGCGGGCTTGGCCGACGGAAGTGTGGATATCGTGATTGGCACCCATCGCTTGATTCAGAAAGACGTCAAGTTCAAGCGCCTGGGCTTAACCATTATCGACGAGGAACATCGCTTCGGCGTGCGGCAGAAGGAACAATTAAAAGCACTGCGGGCGGAAGTCGATGTGTTGACGCTCACGGCCACGCCCATTCCGCGCACCTTGGCGATGTCCATGGAAGGACTGCGGGATTTTTCCGTGATCGCGACCGCGCCGCAGAGACGCCTGTCGATCAAAACCTTCGTTCATCCTTACAATGTGGGCATCATTCGCGAGGCGGTGCTGCGCGAACTTAAGCGCGGTGGCCAGGTGTATTTCCTGCACAATGAAGTCGACACCATACATCTGACCTTTGAGAAGATGTCGGTGTTATTACCCGAAGCGCGAATCGCGGTCGCCCACGGCCAACTGCGAGAGCGCCAACTCGAACACGTGATGCGGGATTTCTATCAGCAGCATTTCAACGTCTTGCTCTGTTCCACTATCATCGAGACCGGTATTGACGTGCCCACCGCCAACACCATCATCATCGAGCGCGCCGATAAGTTTGGTCTCGCGCAGTTGC
The DNA here is from genome assembly GCA_030856925.1 of Pseudomonadota bacterium. Lineage (GTDB taxonomy): Bacteria > Pseudomonadota > Gammaproteobacteria > Burkholderiales > JALYOK01 > JALYOK01. Next base: position 267 of record JALYOK010000195.1, on the reverse strand, counting down.
ACCAACTGCGAGGCCGGGTAGGGCGGTCTCATCATCAGGCTTATGCGTATTTGCTTACACCGCCGGAAGATGCACTCAGCGCACAAGCAAAAAAGCGTTTAGACGCGATTCAGATGATGGAAGACTTGGGCTCGGGGTTTTTCTTGGCCATGCACGATCTCGAAATTCGCGGCGCCGGGGAAATCCTTGGCGATTCTCAGAGTGGCGAGATGCAAGAGATCGGCTTCAATCTTTATACAGAAATGCTAGATTCGGCGGTGCGAGCGC
>JALYOK010000180.1 GCA_030856925.1 Pseudomonadota bacterium | reverse complement strand
AGTATCGTCTGGGCTCCAAGGTCGACATCCCACAGGACCAGACTCGAACTGTCCAGGGCGAGCTGGAGACGCTCTTGGGTGCGCAAATTTGCCTGTTCGGCCCGTTTGCGCTCGGTGATATCGACCGCAATGAACAGGACGCCTACGGCCTTGCCATCGGGGTCGTAGATTGGCGCGTTCGAGTAACTAAGCTGAACCAACGAGCCGTCGCGCCTCTGGCGAATCACCTCGACATCCGACATAGAATCACCCGCGAGAGCGCGCCGCCGGAAGGTTTCCCCCTCGGCGCGGAATTCTTCCGGCACCATCGGCGTTGTGCAGCCGATGACTTCTTCGGCGCGCCAACCGAAAATTCGTTCGCATGCAGGGTTCCATAACATAACCCTCCCATCGGCATCGGCGCCGAAGATTGCGAGCGGGGAGGTGTGAACGATCCAGCTTAACCAGCGTTCCGAATCCGGTAGGGTTTTGGTGATCGAGGTAATGCTGGCAATTTTCACGGCAGCGACTTTCTGGGGTACGCCGTCCCCATCTTTAGTTTGGCGGAGGTTATGATCGCGACGTCGATCGCGAATTAAATCCTTCGGCTGAATTTCTGCGTTAACGAAGAATATCATGCGGGCATGAATATCATGCGTTTCTGGCGCCCCCCCGCTTTCAGGGGACGCTCTCCCTGGTTAGCATGAGCTAAAGTAGTGTTAGACAAATACCACCGGCAAAGCGGGGGGCTTGAGATTGTGAGCGCCTCAAAGGCGCCCATAACGTTGTACGAGCAAACCTTCAACCCATCGCGCGACGAGTCGGCCGGTACGCGGCTTTTCCATCGCAATGGCCGGGTAGACGTGCCGACCGGTCCGGGCGTGGGCATCGAAATCATCTGCGACATTCTCGATCGCTACAGGGTGGCATAGCCAGCGGTCGAGAGGCGCGGCGCGATCGAGTCCTTGTGGACCTGCGTGATGTCGATGCCGGCCATCGACTTACACAGCTCGCCGGCGAGATGCTGCGAACTGCCGTTTCCGGCCGAGGCGAAACTCAGTTCGCCCGGACTGGCCTTGGCGAGCGCGATGAGTTCTTTAAGCGATTTCGCGCGCACCGAGCCATGGGCGACGCGAAGCATTGCTGCGAGCCAATAACCATGCGGCTCCTGGCGTCCTTTCTGTGTGAATTAAGAGCAGTAGCCGCTTAACCGTCATCGATCCCGCGTTACTTGGCGCCTTCGCGCACGCAGTCGACGAAGTACTCGACTCGTCCATTTTTTTCCTCCTCCACCAAACCGTGAATATCGGTTTCAAACCCCGGAAATATGGCATTAAATTTTTGCGCGAACTGCAGGTACTTGACGATGATGGAGTTCACACGCTCGCCGGGGATCAGGAGCGGAATTCCGGGCGGATAGGGCGTCAACAAAATGCTCGTGATGCGGCCATCGAGTTGATCGATGGGCACGCGATCGACCTCGCGATGGGCAAGTTTAGCGAAGGCGTCGGCGGGCCGCATCGCGGGCTCCATGGGAGAAATATACATTTCGGTGGTGAGCCGTGCGATGTCATTGTCGCCGTAGGCGGCATGAATTCTCGCGCATAGATCGCGCAGCCCCACTTTTTCGTATTGCGGATGAGCGGCGACGAATACCGGCATGACCCGCCACAACGGTTGATTGGTGTCGTGATCCACTTTGAATTGCTGCAACTCCGTCACCAGGGTATTCCAGCGGCCCTTGGTGATGCCGATGGTGAACATGACGAAGTAGGAATAGAGGCCGGTTTTTTCCACGACCACGCCGTGCTCCGCCAGATACTTCGTGACCACCGCCGCCGGGATGCCGGTCTTGGCGAAGCTGCCATTGACGTCCAGCCCCGGCGTGATGATGGTGGCTTTGATCGGGTCGAGCATGTTGAACCCTCTCATCACATTGCTGAAGCCATGCCACGCTTCATCCGGGTGCAGCATCCAGTCGTCGCGGAGGCCGATTCCTTCCGGCGCCAGGGTTTCCGGACCCCACACTTGGAACCACCAGGATTCGCCGAACTCCGCTTCGACTTGGCGCATGGCGCGGCGAAAGTCCAACGCTTCGAGGATGGATTCTTCGACCAACGCGGTGCCGCCGGGCGGCTCCATCATGGCTGCCGCCACGTCACAGGTGGCGATGATGGCGTACTGCGGCGAGGTCGACACGTGCATCAGATACGCCTCGTTGAAAATGTGGCGATCGAGCTGGCGGGTGTGACTTTCTTGCACCAGTATTTGCGAGGCTTGCGACAGGCCGGCGAGCATTTTGTGAGTCGATTGGGTGGCGAACACCATTGCATCTTGCGAACGGGGCCGGTCCTTGCCGATGGCGTGCATGCCGGCGTAAAACTGATGGAAGTTGGCGTGAGGGAGCCAGGCCTCGTCGAACAACAGCGTATCGATGGAATCACCGACCAGGGACTTGATGCGATCGACGTTGTAGAGCACGCCGTCGTAGGTGCTTTGCGTGAGCGTGAGAATGCGCGGCTTGGTTTTCAAACCGGCAGCGAATGGGTTGGCGGCGATACGGCGCTGGATACTTTCCGGATGGAACTCGGTTTCCGGGATTGGCCCGATGATGCCGTAGTGATTGCGCGTGGGCGGCAGGAAGATCGGGATCGAGCCCGTCATAGTGATGGCGTGCAGGATCGACTTGTGGCAGTTGCGGTCGACGATGACGACGTCGTTCGGCGCCACGGTAGCGTGCCACACGATTTTGTTCGAGGTGGAAGTGCCGTTGGTTACAAAGAACAAATGATCGGCGCCGAAGATACGCGCGGCGTTATGTTCCGAAGCCGCTACCGGGCCCGAGTGATCGAGCAACTGGCCGAGTTCATCGACAGAATTACAAACATCGGCGCGCAACATGTTTTCGCCGAAAAACTGATGGAACATCTGCCCCACCGGGCTTTTGAGAAACGCCACGCCGCCACTGTGGCCGGGGCAATGCCAGGAATAGCTGCCGTCTTGAGCGTAGTTGGTCAGCGCTTTGAAGAAGGGCGGGGCAAGGCTTTTCAGGTAACTGCGCGCTTCGCGGATCACATAGCGGGCGACGAACTCCGGCGTGTCCTCGAACATGTGAATGAAGCCGTGCAACTCGCGCAGCACGTCGTTAGGTAAGTGGCGCGTGGTGCGGGTTTCGCCGAATAAAAAGATCGGCACGTCAGCGTTGCGCCAGCGTATCTCTTCAACGAAGCGGCGGATGTCCTTGACGGCGTCTGTACCCGAACCGTTGCTCTCGAATTCCTCGTCATCCACCGACAACACGAAGCCCGACGCCCGGCTCGCCTGCTGGGCGAACATTGCTGTGTCGCGAAAGCTGGTGACCCCTAGCACCTCCGTGCCTTCTTTTTCGATAGCTTGGGCG
>JALYOK010000158.1 GCA_030856925.1 Pseudomonadota bacterium | reverse complement strand
CCGTTATGATCGAACATCGGCTGCTGGCCACGCGGTTTCGTGAGCGATTGAGTAGCTCCAAGCATGTCCAGATTATTTCGCAAGTCAATCCAAAATTCCTCGACGTTGGCGCCACCGATGTCAGGGTGGGCTTGGATGACGGTACCGAGTCGACGGCGACGCTATTGGTGGGCGCCGATGGCGGCGATTCGTGGGTGCGCAATGAGGGGGGATTTGCGGTCCGCGAAAAAGACTACGATCAGATCGCACTGGTCGCGAATTTTCTTTGCGAGCGACCGCACGGCCAACTCGCGCGGCAATGGTTTGTCGATCACGGCGTGCTGGCTTGGTTGCCGCTGGGCGAGAAAACGATATCCATCGTCTGGTCGGTTGCCGCCGAGCAAGGGCACGCGTTGATCGAGTTGGAACCGGAAGCGTTTTGTCGAGCGCTCAGTGCCCGCGGTGAGAACACGCTGGGTGAGATGACCTTGGTTTCGCCCATATCGCATTTTCCGCTGCGTTCGCTGCGTAGCGACAACATCGTCAAGGCAAGAGTCGCGCTGATGGGTGACGCGGCGCACGTGATTCATCCGCTCGCGGGGCAGGGCTTGAACCTTGGCGTGCAAGATGCGCAAACGCTGGCGCAGGTGCTCGCGAGTAAAGCGGCGCCGGAAAGCCTTGGGGACCTAGCCGTGCTGCGTCGCTATGAGCGGACTCGCTCGGAGGCGATTGCGGCCATGCATGGCGTGACCGATGGCCTGCAATGGCTGTTTGCTTCGGAATCGGGCGCCATTGCCGCGCTACGCAACAGCGGCCTTCGCGTGACCGACAAGTCGCCGTGGCTGAAGAACATGTTGGTGCGCCACGCAATGGGTTAATATTGCGGTCGAATCTCTTGATCTTTACACCATTCGTATCACGCGACTTCCTCATCCCCACCCCTTCTCCCAGAGGGAAAAGGGTGAGGATCGCTAGATATCAAATTGTAGATTGGTAAGAATTGCGTAACGCAATGCCGGTAAAACTTTATAGGCAATCGGCAATCTAATTCTCATTCACTTAGTCAAGGAAAATCATGAAATTATTTCGTTTGGCGCCGGCACTTTTGCTTTTTGTCGCCGCAGCGTCGATTGCACAAACTGACATGGCATCGATCAAGAAAGCGATCGCGGAAAAATTCCCCGAGGCCGGCGGCAACATCGAAGTCGCCAAGACCGCTTTCGGCTGGTATGAGGTTTTCGCCGGTGGCCGTTTGTTTTACACCGACGAGAACGTAAGTTATTTCTTTCTGGGCAACGTCGTCGAGGCGAAATCCATGTCGAACATCACAGCTCAGCGGCTGCAAAAGTTAACGGCCATCAAGTTCGAGTCGCTGCCGCTGGATTACGCGATTAAAACCGTTAAGGGCAATGGCAAGCGCAAGGTCGCGGTATTTTCCGATCCCGATTGCCCGTATTGCAAGCGTCTGGAAAAAGACTTGGTCAATGTCACCGACGTGACGATCTACACATTCCTCTATCCGATCGCATCGCTGCATCCCGATGCGGAACGCAAATCGAAAGCCGTCTGGTGTTCAAGCAATCGGCAAAAAGCGTGGGACGATTTGATGCTGCGCGGCGTGGCGCCGGCCGCGAAGAATTGCGATACGCCGATCGAGGAAATTCAGGCCTTAGGCCAGAAACACAAAATGAACGGCACGCCGACCTTGGTGTTTGCCGACGGGCGGGTGGTGCCGGGCGCGATACCGACGTCCGATATGGAATCCTATCTCAACGGCAAGTAGAAAATCTGCGAATTGATGAAAAACGTAGCGAGCGAGCCGAGTTTCGTCCGAGGAGCGCAGGTGTACGAGCAGTACATTGAGCACCGCAGGACGGAAATCGGTTCGCGCAGTAGTTTTGCATCATTTCGCCGCAACGTTGTAATCTTTGGGCAGTAACACCCACATCTGACCTGACTGTTTCATGGTGCCGGCCTGCTTGCCGGCGCTATCGCCGAAGCCCCAAAAGAAATCGGCGCGCACCGCGCCATTGATCGCGCCGCCCGTATCCTGCGCCAGCATCAAGCGGTTTAGCGGTTTTTTCGAGCTTGGATAAGTCGTGGCGAGATAGACCGGCGACCCGAGCGGGATCACACGCGAATCCACAGCGATGCTGCGCTCCGCCGTCAGAGGCACGCCTAGCGTGCCGATCGGCCCGGTTAGATCGCTGGGCAATTCTTTAAAAAATACGTAGCTGGGATTTCCGTTTAGGAATTCCGCGATTTTCTGCGGGTTTGCTCGCGCCCAGTTTTTTATCCCTTGCATCGAGGTTTGCCCTAAGGTCAGTTCGCCTTTGTCGATGAGGGCGCGGCCCAGCGAGCGGAATGGATGGCCGTTTTGATCGGCGTAACCGACGCGCATGGTGGCGCCATCTTCAAATTGCACCCGGCCCGAGCCTTGGATGTGCAGAAAAAACGATTCGATCGAATCTTCCACCCATACCAGTTCATTGTTTTTCAGCGGCTGCCCATACGGATTGTCAATGCCGCCACGGTCCAAATAAGGAACAATGCGATTGCCTTCCAATCGTCCGCGCAACCGCTTGTTTTTGAGCTCTGGGTAGACATCAGAAAGTTCGACCACGATCAGATCGTCGGGAACCTTGTAGAGCGGATAGCGGTAACGCGCGGTCGGCGTGCGGCTGCCGTATAATAGCGGCTCGTAATAACCAGTCACCATGCCGGTGTCGCTGCCATCGGGATTGAACACCTGATAGGGCACAAAGTTTTCTTCGAAAAACTTGGTCAAGCTTGCCGCGCTGGGGTTGGCCGGAACGGATAACGCCAGATTGCATACGGGTTGCCACGCGATTTGCGCGCGCAACTGTGTACAACTTTTCAGGAATCCTTGCCACGCGTCCTGCGGGTTTTCACGATTCCAGCCGGGCAATGCACTCCAAGTACTGGCTACCAACGCACCGCGGCGCTCCGGCACTACATTTGGCGCCGAGGGCGGAATGGGAACGACCAGGGTCGGTTGTTCAGTCTCGGGCAAGATTGGCGGGATTTGGCCGCATTCGCACTCCACAGAAGCCTTCGACATGCCGGTGTCGCGCAGTTTCGCACGCAGGCCGGTCGCCTGCGCAAGGACAACGCTCCTACCGGT
>JALYOK010000155.1 GCA_030856925.1 Pseudomonadota bacterium | reverse complement strand
ATCGACGGCCAGGGCAATTTCGGCTCCGTCGACGGCGACAATCCGGCGGCCATGCGCTATACGGAATGTCGATTGGCGAAGATTTCCGCCGAGTTAATGGCCGATATCGACAAAGAAACCGTTGATTTCTTGCCCAATTATGATGGAAAAGAGCAAGAGCCGTCGGTTTTGCCGTCGCGTATCCCGAATTTGCTGCTGAACGGCTCCAGCGGTATCGCGGTGGGTATGGCGACCAACATGCCGCCGCATAATTTGAATGAAGTAGTCGATGCCTGCATTGAGCTGCTGAAGAACCCAGAGCTGACTATCGATGATCTGATCAAGACTATCCCCGCGCCGGATTTCCCGACGGCGGGCATAATTTATGGTATCGAGGGCGTCCACGATGGTTATCGTACCGGCCGTGGCCGTGTGGTCATGCGTGCCCGCTGCCACTTCGAAGACCTCGATAAGGGCGGCCGTCAATCCATCATCATTGACGAGCTGCCCTATCAGGTCAACAAAGCCAATTTGCTGATCCGCATCGGCGAATTGGTGCGCGAGAAGAAAATGGAGGGCATTTCCGACCTGCGCGACGAATCCGACAAGTCCGGCATGCGAGTCGTGATCGAATTAAAGCGCGGCGAAGTGCCGGAGATCGTGCTCAATCATCTCTATAAGAACACGCAGTTGCAGGACAGTTTTGGCATGAACATGGTGGCCTTGGTCGATGGTCAACCCAGACTACTGAATCTCAAGCAAATCCTCGAGGCGTTTTTGCGCCATCGGCGCGAAGTCGTCACCCGACGCACGGTGTTCGAGTTGCGCAGAGCGCGCGAACGCGGCCACATTCTTGAAGGATTGGCCGTTGCGCTTTCCAATGTCGATGACATCATCGCGCTGATCAAAACCTCGGAAACCCCGGCCATCGCAAAAGAAAAATTGATGGGCAAGTTGTGGCGATCCAATCTGGTGGAAGAAATGTTAGGCCGTTCCGCGGCCGACAGCTCGCGCCCTGATGGTCTGAGCGATGAGTTTGGTTTACAACACGACAAAAAGAGTGGAGGTTATCGGCTGTCCGAAGTTCAAGCGCAACGCATTCTGGAAATGCAATTGCAGCGCCTCACTAATCTTGAACGGGACAAAATTGTAGAAGAATATCGCGCGGTAATGGATCAAATCGTCGATTTGCTCGACATTCTCGGCAGTCCGACGCGCATCACCAAAATCATCAGCACCGAGCTGGCCGACGTGAAGAAGCAATTCGGCGACAAACGCCGTACCGAAATCATCGCCAACGGCCACGAGATGAGCATCGAAGATTTGATTACGCCTGAAGACGTGGTCGTGACGCTATCCCATGGCGGTTACATCAAAGCGCAGCCTCTGGTTGACTATCGCGCGCAAATTCGCGGCGGGCGCGGCAAGCAGGCGACGGCGACGAAAGAAGACGACTTTATCGAGAATCTCTTCGTCGCCAACACTCACGACACGATCTTGGCATTTTCCAATCGCGGCCGCGCCTATTGGCTCAAGGTTTACGAAGTGCCTCAGGCCAGTCGCGCCAGCCGCGGCAAGCCCATCGTTAATTTGATGCAAATTGAAGAGCACGAGAAGATCAACGCCGTGTTGTCGATCAAGGAATTCGACGATAAGCATTTCGTGTTCATGGCGACCCAGTTCGGTACGGTCAAGAAAACGCCGCTGGCGGATTTTTCTAATCCGCGCAAAGCCGGAATTATTGCCGTGGATTTGGATGACGGCGACCGCTTGATCGGTGTCGCAATCACCGACGGCAAGCACGATGTGATGCTGTTTTCCGACGAAGGCAAAGCCGTGCGGTTTGACGAAAACGATGTGCGTCCCATGGGCCGCAATGCCCGCGGTGTGCGTGGCATGCGGCTCACCAAAGACGGCAAGGTGATCGCGTTATTGGTTGCGGAAAACGAGCAGCAGTCGGTGCTCACCGCGACGGAAAAAGGCTATGGGAAACGCACCTCGATCACTGAGTACACCCGCCATGGGCGTGGCACCCAAGGTATGATCGCCATCCAGACCAGTGCTCGCAACGGCAAAGTTGTCGCTGCGACGCTGGTCACGAAGGACGACGAGATCATGCTCATCACCGGTGCAGGAGTCTTGGTGCGCACCAAGGTCAAGGGTATACGCGAGATGGGTCGTTCGACCCAGGGCGTCACCTTAATCGGATTGGATAACGGCGACACCCTGGTAAGCGTGTCGAGAGTAGCGGAAACAGAGGAAGAACCAGAGTGACGCGGATATTCAATTTTAGCGCGGGCCCGGCGGTGCTGCCGCAAGAAGTACTCAAACAAGCACAACAGGAAATGCTCGATTGGCGCGGCAGCGGCTTGGCGGTGATGGAGATGAGCCATCGGGGTCCGGAATACATGGCAATCCAGGCGGCAGCGGAAAAAGACTTGCGCGAGTTGTTGGCGATCCCTGCCAATTACAAGGTGCTATTCCTGCAAGGCGGCGCGACGACGCAATTCGCTGCGATCCCGATGAATTTGTTGCGCGGCAAGACTACGGCAGATTACGTTAACACCGGCGAGTGGGCGAAAAAGGCGATAAAGGAAGCGAAGCTCCAATGCAAAGTGAATATAGCGGCGTCTAGCGAAGACAAGAATTTCAGTTACGTTCCGCCGCAGTCGGTGTGGCAGCTTTCCAAAGATGCCGCGTATGTGCATGTCTGCACCAATGAAACCATCGGCGGCGTCGAATTCAACTGGATACCGGATACCGGCGATGTGCCGCTGGTGGCCGACATGTCTTCGCACCTGCTATCACGGCCGATCGACGTGGGCCGCTATGGTTTGATTTACGCCGGCGCGCAGAAGAATATCGGCCCGGCCGGTTTGGCGATCGTCATTGTTCGGGATGACCTGCTTGGCCAGACCCTGCCCGGCACCCCGACGATGCTGGACTACAAGGTTCAAGCCGAGCATGAATCCATGTTCAACACGCCGCCGACCTATAGCATATACATCGCCGGTCTGACGTTCCAATGGCTGAAACGTGGCGGCGGCCTCACCGCCATGGAGAAGCACAATATCGCCAAGGCTCGGCTGATTTATGATTTGGTCGACGGCGGCGATTTCTATCGTTCGCCGGTGGCGAAATTCGATCGTTCCCGCATGAACATTCCGTTCACCTTGCACGACGAAAAGCTAGACGATGCGTTCTTGAATGAAGCCAAGCAGCAAGGATTAATTCAACTCAAAGGACACCGCTCCGTCGGCGGCATGCGTGCCTCGATCTACAACGCCATGCCTTTGGCGGGTGTGACGACTCTGGTCGATTTCATGCGCGACTTTGAAGCGAAACACCGCTGATTTTTGCCGGTTTTGCCGGTATCATAACGGGCTTTCTCAACTATCGAGTCTTCATGTCCCGATTTCGTATTCAAACGCTCAACAACATTTCCCACCTAGGACTAAAACGCCTGCCGGACAAGCGCTACAACGTCGCCAGCGATGCGTCGGCGCCCGATGCGATACTAGTGCGCTCGCAAAAAATGCATGATCTCCCCATTCCCGACAGCGTGCGCGCCATCGGCCGCGCCGGCGCCGGTACGGACAATATTCCCGTGGCGAAGCTTTCGGCTCGCGGCATTCCCGTTTTCAATGCGCCGGGAGCCAATGCCAACGCGGTAAACGAGTTGGTGCTCACGGCGCTGTTGCTGGCAAGCCGCAATCTGGTGCCGGCGTTAAAGTTCGTACGCGACCTGCCCGAGAGCGACGACAAATCCCTTCATGCACTGATGGAGGAAAAGAAAAAACTCTTCGCCGGCAGCGAATTGCCTAATCACACATTGGGCATTATCGGATTGGGCG
>JALYOK010000307.1 GCA_030856925.1 Pseudomonadota bacterium | reverse complement strand
ACGCTAGCGAGCAGGAAATCCACCACCCTTAAAATTGGCCTTCTTTAACAAACTCTCGTACTGGTGCGACATGATGTAAGACTGCACCTGCGCCATGAAGTCCATCGTCACGACTACGATAATCAAGAGTGACGTGCCGCCAAAATAAAATGGCACATTGAATTTGACGATCAAGAATTCCGGTAACAAACACACCAGGGTGACGTAAATGGCGCCAACCATGGTGAGGCGCAGAATAATCTTCTCGATGTAGCGGGCGGTCTGCTCGCCAGGACGAATGCCCGGCACGAACGCGCCACTCTTTTTCAAGTTATCGGCCGTTTCCTTTGGGTTGAACACCAACGCGGTATAGAAGAAGCAGAAGAAAATGATTGCGATCGCATACAGCAACACGTAAATGGGCTGGCCCGGCGACAACGCCGCGGCGATGTCCTTGAGCAAAGTGAATCCTTCGTAGTTGCCGAACCAGCTCACCGCAGTTGCCGGCAGCAAAATAATACTGGACGCAAAGATCGGCGGGATCACACCTGAGATGTTGAGCTTCAGCGGCAGGTGAGAACTCTGTCCGCCATAGAGCTTATTGCCTACCTGTCGCTTGGCATAGTTGACCAATATCTTTCGCTGACCACGCTCGACGAATACAACCGCAGCGGTAACCAATACGACCAGCGCGATAATGATGATGACGGTCAACGGATGCAGCGCGCCCGTTCGCGCCAAATCCAAGGTGCCGCCCAGCGCCTGAGGCAAGCCCGCCACGATACCGGCAAATATGATAAGCGAAATTCCGTTACCGATACCGCGCTCGGTAATCTGTTCACCTAACCACATCAGGAACATAGTTCCGGTCGTCAACGAGATAATTGTAGTTATGCGGAACAGAAATCCGGGATGCAGCACTAAACCGGCCTGGGACTCCAATGCAATGGCAATTCCCATGGACTGGAACAACGCCAATCCCACAGTCCCGTAGCGCGTGTATTGAGTGATCTTGCGGCGGCCCGATTCGCCTTCTTTCTTCAACTGTTCCAGTGTGGGGGAGACCACTGTGAGAAGTTGAACGATAATCGAAGCGGAAATGTACGGCATGATACCCAGGGCGAACACCGTGAAGCGCTGCAGCGCGCCACCGGAGAACATGTTGAACATGCCGAGAATTCCGCCCTGCTGAGCTTCGAATAGCTTGGCGAGTTCGGTGGGGTCGATACCCGGCACCGGTATATGCGCGCCGATCCGATATACGATGAGGGCGAGCAATAGGAATATTAGGCGCTTTTTGAGGTCGCCCATCTTGCCGAGGGATAACGAACCGGTGGGTGTCGTAGTAGCCAATGTTTTTACTCGGCGATGGAGCCGCCGGCGGCCTCGATCGCAGCGCGCGCCCCTTTCGTCACGCCCAAGCCTTGCAACTTGACCGCTCGCTTGATTTCGCCCTTGAGGAACACTTTCGCCGTCTTGGCGAGACTAGAGGCGAGTCCGGCTTCTTTAAGCGCGAGCATGTCAATGACATCGCCTCTTACTTCGTTGAGATCAGCCAAGCGCACTTGAGCGATATCGTTGCGGGTCAGGGAAATAAATCCACGCTTCGGTAAACGGCGTTGCAACGGCATTTGACCGCCCTCGAAACCGACTTTGTGGAAACCGCCGGCGCGGGACTTTTGTCCCTTGTGGCCGCGGCCCGCGGTCTTGCCGAGGCCACTGCCAATGCCGCGCCCTACGCGGCGCTTGGGATGTTTCGAGCCTGCAGTGGGTTTCAGTGTATTCAGTCGCATAGTATGCTTTCTTTGCTCAGCCGACTTTGACCAAATGGCTCACAGCGTCGATCATGCCGCGAATTGCCGGCGTATCAGCCACCTCGACCGTATCTCGCAGGTTGCGCAAACCCAAACCTTTTACCGACGCGCGGTGATTCGCCTTGGCGCCTATCGGGCTCTTGATCAGAGTGACTTTAATTTTTCCGTCATCGGCAGTCATGACCCTACTCCATTAAATCTTCAACACGAATACCGCGTTTGGCGGCAATTTCAGATGGCGTATTCATCGCTTGCAGCCCTTCGAGGGTAGCGCGGACAACGTTATATGGGTTGGTCGAGCCGTGGCATTTCGCCAAAATATTGCTCACACCCATTACCTCAAACACAGCGCGCATAGGGCCGCCGGCAATAATTCCGGTACCTTCCGATGCGGGCTGCATGAACACGCGTGCGGCGCCGTGATTTCCCATCACCGAGTGATGCAGGGTGCCGCTCTTTAAGCTGATCTTCACCATATTGCGCCGCGCTTGTTCCATCGCCTTTTGAACGGCCACCGGCACTTCGCGGGCCTTGCCCTTACCCATACCGATACCGCCATCGCCGTCGCCTACTACCGTTAACGCAGCGAAGCCCATAATCCGGCCGCCCTTTACCACTTTGGTGACGCGGTTAACCGCTACCATCTTTTCCCGCAGACCGTCGGACCGCTCTTCTGTTTCGACTCGTGCCATGCTATTTCCCTTAGAACGCGAGACCGTTCTCGCGGGCCGCGTCGGCTAACGCCTTGATGCGGCCGTGATACTTAAATCCGGATCGATCGAATGCCAATTTCGCGAGACCCAAAGTCTTCGCGAGCTCAGCAATGCGTTTGCCCACCAATGCCGCTGCTTTGGTATTTCCGCCGTTGGGGACATCCTTGCGCACCTCCGCCTCGGCGGTCGAAGCGCTCGCCAGTACTTTGCCGGCAACGCCATCGATGATTTGCGCGTAGATGTGGCTGTTAGTACGGTGCACACAAAGACGCGTCACTTTGAGTTCTGCAATTTTCGCCCGGGTTTTACGGGCGCGGCGCAGGCGAGCTTGTTTCATTTCGACCATGTCTGTCCTCGATTACTTTTTCTTGGTTTCTTTCAAGACTATAACTTCATCGGAATATCGCACACCTTTGCCTTTGTAAGGTTCCGGTTTGCGGTAGGCACGCACTTCCGCGGCTACCTGGCCGACTCGCTGTTTATCCGTGCCCCTGATGATGATCTCCGTCTGGGTGGGGGTTTCCACTTTGATTCCCTCAGGCATTTTGTGGGCCACGGGATGGGAAAATCCCAACGTTAAATTCAACATCTGGCCGCTGGCTTGGGCGCGATAGCCTACGCCGACCAGATTCAATTTCTTTTCAAAACCCTTGGTGACGCCGTTTACCATATTAGCGATCAGCGCCCGCGCGGTTCCGGACATGGCATTTGCCGCAATCGAGCCGTCGGCCGGTTTTATCATCAGATCGCCACCATCACGGGCAACCGAAATATTGTTTCCGAACTCATGTTTTAACGAACCCAATGGGCCTTTTACGGTCACCTCGGTGCCGGAGATATTCACCTCTACTTTATCCGGCAGGGTTATCGGAGCTTTACCAACGCGCGACATAGGAGTTCTCTTTAAATTACGCTACGATGCACAGGACTTCGCCGCCGAGGCCGGTGGCCCGCGCCTTACGGTCCGTCATCACACCCTTGGAGGTAGAGATGATCGCGACGCCCAGTCCGTTCATAACACGGGGCAGATCATCGCGCCCTTTATAAATACGCAATCCCGGCCGGCTTACCCGTTCGATCTTGTCGATCACGGGCCGACCGGCGTAATACTTCAACGCAACTTCCAATGTGGATTTGCTACTTTCCGTACGTATCGCAAAATCGTCGATATAACCTTCGTCCTTAAGCACTTTTGCAATAGCCACCTTAAGGTTCGATGAAGGCATCGTCACAGCCGTTTTTTCCGCGCCTTGCGCATTGCGTATGCGCGTCAGCATGTCGGCTACAGGGTCACTCATGCTCATTCAAATATCTCCGACTACCAACTTGCCTTGGTTAAACCGGGAATTTCGCCACGCATTGCGATTTCGCGCAATTTGCTGCGGCCAAGGCCAAATTTGCGAAATACTCCTCTCGGACGCCCAGTCAACGCGCAACGATTGCGCGTCCGGACCGGATTCGCATTACGAGGTAACTCCGAAAGCTTGCTGCGAGCCTGTCGCTGAGTGACCAGGCTAGCCTTGGAATTACGGATAATCGCGATAAGCTCTGCACGACGCGCGGCGTACTTCTTGACCGTAGCGCGCCGTTTCGCTTCACGATTAATTACCGAAACTTTAGCCATTAACCACCTTAGTTGCGGAAGGGGAATTTAAAAGATGCCAACAGAGCGCGCGCTTCCGCGTCATTCTTGGCGGTTGTAGTAATGGTGATGTTCATGCCGCGAAGGGCGTCGATCTTGTCATACTCGATCTCGGGAAAAATGATTTGCTCTTTCACGCCGAGATTGAAGTTGCCGCGGCCGTCGAAGGACTTCGCGGAGATACCGCGGAAGTCACGAATGCGGGGTATCGCGATAGTCACCAGGCGGTCAAGAAACTCGTACATGCGGCCGCTGCGCAACGTGACTTTGCAGCCAATCGGATAGTTGTCGCGAATCTTGAAGTTGGCGATGGATTTACGAGTCTTGGTAATTACGGGCTTTTGGCCGGCAATCTTCTGCATATCGCTGACCGCGTTGTCCAAAACCTTTTTTTCCGCAACCGCCTCCCCAACGCCCATATTCAATATGATCTTCTCGATTCGCGGAACTTCCATCACGGACTTATAGCTGAATTCTTTCAACAACTGCGGTACGACCGTTTCTTTGTAATAGCTGTGCAAGCGTGCCATAGATAAGTCCTTAGCGGTCTATTACTTCGCCATTGCCTTTGAAGAAACGCACTCGGCGGCCATCTTCCAAGACCTTGATCCCGACCCGATCCGCTTTTTTTGTGGCGCTGTTGTAGAGCGCGATATTGGAAATATCGATTGGCATATCCTTGTCAATAATTCCGCCAACTTGGCCTTTGATCGGGTTAGGCTTAGCGTGCTTTTTGACACGGTTAATACCTTCTACGATCGCCTCACCGCCAGGGATGACGCGCAAAACAGTGCCGCGTTTGCCTTTATCTTTACCGGCAATGCTGATCACCTCATCGCCCTTCTTGATTTTTTGCATGAGCAATCGCCTTCTACAACACTTCTGGGGCCAACGATACGATTTTCATGAACCGCTCAGTCCGCAATTCGCGGGTCACGGGGCCGAAAATCCGCGTACCGATGGGTTCGAGTTTGGCATTGAGCAACACCGCAGCGTTAGCATCGAATTTCACCAACGACCCATCGTCACGGCGCACACCCTTGGCGGTGCGTACAACCACCGCGCTATAGACCTCGCCTTTTTTGACGCGGCCGCGAGGCGCCGCGGACTTGATGCTGACCTTAATGACGTCGCCGATTCCGGCGTAACGGCGCCTCGAGCCGCCCAATACCTTGATGCACATTACGGAACGGGCGCCCGTGTTGTCCGCAACATCCAACATCGATTGCATTTGAATCATGATTTTTTACTCCAACTTTTTCGTCTGCCGCTTAGCGCGACACCTGAGGACGAGCAGTTTTGGATTCCGTCAGGAATTGATTAATTCGATAAGGCGCCGAGTATAGCGGGTTCCAACGGCCTCCACAATACTGAATTAAACGTTTCTGGATTTCTCCACTAATTCAGCAACCCGCCAAGCTTTGGTTTTGGAGATCGGTTTGGATTCTTCAATCACCACGACGTCGCCTTCGCCGAAGGTTCCGGATTCGACATGGGCATGGTACTTCTTTGAACGCCGCTGCACCTTTCCATAGACCGGATGAGTAACGGTGCGTTCCACCAATACTGTAACAGTCTTTTGCATCTTCGCACTCACCACTCGCCCGGACAGACGACGATTCTCTTTTGAGTCGCTCATGTTGCGCTCGCCTCTTGGTTCATAATCGTCTTCACCCGCGCAATGTCGCGCCGAACCTTGCGAATCTCAGACACATTGGTCAATTGTTGCGTCGCCAATTGCATACGCAAGCCGAACTGCGCCTTACGCAAAGACAGCAACTCATCGTTCAATTCGGCAGCTGATTTAGCACGCAAATCTTTCGCTTTCATGGCTTTATCCTAAATGACGCGTGACGAATGTCGTCGCGAGCGGCAGCTTTGCCGCCGCTAAGCCGAACGCTTCGCGCGCAAGTTTCTCATCAACGCCGTCCATTTCGTACAGCACCTTGCCCGGCACGATTTCCGCAACGAAATATTCGGGATTTCCTTTACCATTCCCCATCCGAACTTCAGCAGGTTTCGTGGAGATAGGCTTATCCGGGAAAATGCGGATCCAAATACGTCCGCCGCGTTTAATGTGGCGTGTCATGGCACGGCGCGCCGCTTCAATCTGGCGTGCGGTAATGCGGCCGCGCTCCGTCGCCTTCAGTCCGAATTCGCCGAAGCTTACTTTTGCGCCACGAGTCGCAACTCCGCGGTTGCGGCCTTTTTGCTGTTTGCGATATTTGGTTCTAGCTGGCTGCAGCATTTCTCACTCCAGGTCTCCTTGTCTTCTTTTCTTGCTCGATCGGCGCCGCAGTCGGCTTTTCACCCGGCCCCAGCACGTCGCCTTTGTAGACGAGCACGCGAACACCGATGACGCCATAGGTAGTTTTCGCCTCGGAGAAACCATAATCGATATCGGCGCGCAAGGTATGCAATGGCACGCGACCCTCGCGATACCATTCGGTTCGGGCAATCTCGATGCCGTTCAAGCGGCCTGCGCTCATGATTTTGATACCTTGCGCCCCCAGCCGCATGGCGTTGGTCATGGCACGCTTCATTGCGCGGCGGAACATCACCCGCTTCTCCAATTGACTGGAAATGCCGTCGGCGATGATCTGCGCATCGAGTTCCGGCTTGCGGATCTCTTCGATGTTAACGTGCACGGGGACCCCCATCATTTTCTGCAGGCTGCTGCGCAGTACTTCGATATCCTCGCCCTTCTTGCCGATAACGACACCGGGACGGGCGCTGTAAATCGTGATCTTGGCATTCTTGGCCGGGCGCTCGATGACAATGCGGCCCACGGAGGCGTGCGCCAGTTTTTTCTTCAAGAACGCTCGAACCTGAAGGTCGTCTTTGATCATCGCCGCAAAGTTCTTGCCTTCGGCGAACCAGCGCGATGACCAATTGCGATTGACGCTAAGGCGAAATCCGATTGGATGTATTTTTTGTCCCATAGCTTATCCTTTATCCGCCACGGTCAGAAAAATATGGCAGGTGGGCTTCACGATGCGATTGCCACGTCCTTTTGCGCGAGCACGCATGCGGCGCAGCATTTCGCCCTTTTCTACAAAAATCGTTGCGACCCGCAACTCATCCACGTCGGCGCCCTCGTTGTGCTCGGCGTTCGCGATGGCCGATTCGAGCACTTTCTTCATAATCTTGGCGGCCTTTTGCGGGGCGAACGTCAATAGATTCAAGGCGCGATCAACTTTGAGACCACGAACCTGGTCGGCGATCAAACGGCCTTTTTGCGCCGACAGACGAACGCCGAATAATTTGGCAGATACTTGCATCATGAATCCTTATTTCTTCGTCGCGGGCGCGGCGACTTTTTTATTGCCGGGGTGTCCCTTGAAGGTGCGGGTGTGGGAAAACTCGCCCAACTTGTGCCCAACCATATTCTCGGTGACGTAAACAGGGATGTGCTGTTTGCCGTTGTGAACGGCGATCGTGAGCCCGACAAAGTCTGGCAGAACGGTCGAGCGTCGGGACCAAGTTTTGATCGGTCTCTTATCCTTAGTGGCCTGAGCGGTCTCGACTTTCTTTATTAAATGCCCGTCGACAAAGGGGCCTTTTTTAACTGAACGTGCCATGTCGTTTTCCCTTATTTCGCGTGACGGCGGCGAACAATCATCACGTCTGTGCGCTTGTTCTTGCGGGTGCGAAAGCCTTTGGATTGTTGACCCCACGGGCTGACCGGCGGCTGGCCGGCCGCGGTTTTGCCGCCGCTGCCACCGTGCGGATGATCGACCGCATTCATCACCACACCCCGTACCGTCGGGCGCACTCCACGCCAACGCATTGCGCCGGCTTTACCGATGGACTCTAGGTTATGTTCTTCGTTGCCGACGTCGCCGATGGTCGCGCGGCAATCGACGTGAACCTTCCTGATCTCACCGGAGCGTAAACGCAATTGCGCGTAGCTCCCTTCGCGCGCCAACAGTTGTACCGACGTCCCGGCCGAACGCGCCAACTGAGCGCCTTTGCCGGGCAGCATTTCGATACAATGCACCGTGGTTCCAACTGGGATATTGCGCAACGGGAGCGCGTTTCCCGGCTTGATCGGGGCTTCCGGCCCGCTGATAAGTTCCATCCCGACAGTGATACCCTTAGGCGCGATGATGTACCGGCGCTCGCCATCGAGATAGCACAGCAACGCCAGATGGGCGCTACGATTGGGATCGTGTTCGATGCGCTCTACTTTGGCGATGATGCCATCCTTATTGCGACAAAAATCCACGATCCGATAGTGTTTTTTGTGGCCGCCGCCTTGATGACGGGTTGTGATATGACCGTTGTTGTTGCGGCCCGACCCACGTGTTTGGCTTTCCACCAGTGCTGCGAACGGGGCCCCCTTGTGCAGGCCCGGTGTAACCACCCGCACCACAGCGCGACGACCGGGCGAAGTAGGTTTAAGTTTTACAAGTGCCATAGCTTTCCTTTATTCGCCGGTAAAATTGATTTCTTGGCCCGGCTTAATGGAGACATAGGCGCGCTTAGTGTCGCCGCGCTTGCCTAGGTATCGGCCAAAACGCTTGGATTTACCCATCGTGTTGGAAACACGCACACCCGTCACTTCGACTTTGAACATTAACTCGACAGCTGCCTTGATTTCGGGCTTGGTCGCATCGGGAATCACTTCAAAAATCACTTGGTTGAACTTGTCCGCAACATAAGTGCTTTTTTCCGACACAATCGGAGCCGCGAGGATTAGCATCAGTCGTTCTTGGCTAGGTTGAGCGATCATATCAACACCTCTTCCATCTTCCTGACAGCCTCGCGGGTCAGCAGAACTTTCGCATACCGAACTAAATTGACCGGATCCGCATAACCCGCTTCGACAACTAATACATTCGGCAAATTGCGCGCGGACAAATATAAGTTCTCGTCGACCTGTCCCGTGATAATGAGCACGTTGTTCAAGCCCATGCTTTTCAGCTTCTGGGAGAGCTGCTTGGTTTTAGGTGAATCGAGTTTGATGTCCTCGACCACCGCCAGACGGTCTTCGCGCACCAATTGCGAGAGGATGGATGAGATGCCCGCCCGATACATCTTCTTATTTAGTTTATGGCTGAAATTTTCGTCCGGACTGTTCGGAAAAATCTTACCACCGCCGCGCCACAACGGGCTGGAGGCCATGCCCGCGCGAGCGCGGCCCGTACCTTTCTGGCGCCAGGGTTTGCGAGTTGATTTCGCCACATCGCTACGGCCCTTCTGCGCGCGGGTGCCTAAACGAGCATTCGCTTGATACGCGGTAACGACCTGGTGAATCAGAGACTGATTGAATTCGCGTCCAAATAACTCGTCCGAAACCGCCATATTCGCGGTCGATTCACCATTGTCGTTGATTAGCTTCAGTTCCATCATGCCCCCGCTTTCACTGCAGGATGCACGATGACGTGACCGCCCTTGGCGCCCGGCACCGCTCCCTTCACCAGCAGCAACTGGCGTTCGATATCGATACGAATGATTTCGAGATTCTGAGTAGTACGCTTGTCGGCGCCCATGTGGCCCGCCATACGCTTGCCGGGGAACACGCGGCCCGGATCCTGCGCCATACCGATCGAACCTGGCACATTGTGCGAACGCGAGTTACCGTGACTTGCACGGCCTGAAGCAAAATTGTAACGCTTGATCGTGCCGGCAAAGCCTTTACCCTGGGTCACGCCGGCGACGTCCACCAATTGACCTACCTTGAACATGTCAAGCGCGAGGATGG
>JALYOK010000107.1 GCA_030856925.1 Pseudomonadota bacterium | reverse complement strand
CCATTAATGAACCTTAATTGCCTTTTATTAGGACGATTATTGTAACCGAACGTGACGTTATCTCGCCTTTTTGGGTCACCCTCTTCCAATGGAAACTAAATCGTACTAAAATAGTCCTAATTAATGGAGAACCCCATGCTGCGCATGAGCAAGTTGGCGGATTACGGCACGGTTTTGATGACTTATCTCGCTCGCAACCCGAACGGCATTCACGCCGCCAACGAGATTGCGGACGAGGTGTCTGTGGCCTTGCCGACGACCAGCAAGCTGTTGAAGATGTTAGCGCGGGCGGGCTTGGTGACCTCGACCCGAGGCACCCACGGAGGTTATTTTCTGGCGCGTCCGGCGAGCGAGATCTCCATCGCCGACGTGATCGCCGCGTTGGAAGGCCCGATCGGTTTGACGGAATGCGCCAGCCTGCCGGGCGTCTGCGAACAGGAAAGTGGCTGCACCGTGCGCGGCAATTGGCAACGCATTAATAGAGTCGTAGTCGGCGCGTTGCAGCATGTGAGTTTGGCGGAAATGGTGGCGCCGATTTTTCCGGTCGACACCAGCCGCCTTAAAAATAGCAGCACACGCCGCGCCGCGGCGTTAACGGAGTAAATCATATGGCCGGCATGCACGATCTTGATGTCCTGATCGCTCAGGAATACAAGCACGGTTTCGAATCCGATATCGACGCGGACGCAATCCCCAAGGGCCTCAGCGAGGATGTGATCCGGTTAATTTCGGCCAAGAAGGAAGAGCCGGAGTTTCTGCTTGAATGGCGCTTGAAGGCCTATCGTCACTGGCTCACTTTGACGCCGCCGACCTGGTCCCACGTGCATTACCCGCCCATCGATTTTCAGGAGATCATCTATTACTCCGCTCCGAAATCGCAAAAGGATGGCCCGAAAAGCCTGGATGACGTCGATCCGGAATTGCTCAGGACCTACGAGAAGCTGGGCATTCCGTTGCAGGAGCGCGCGATTCTGGCGGGCGTTGCCGTCGACGCGGTGTTCGACAGCGTGTCCGTCGCGACCACGTTCAAAGATAAATTAGCCGAGAAGGGCATCATCTTCGGCTCCTTTTCCGACGCGGTGAAAACCCATCCCGATTTGGTGAAACAATACCTCGGCGCCGTCGTGCCCTATCAGGATAATTTCTATGCAGCGCTTAATTCCGCCGTGTTCAGCGACGGCTCGTTTTGCTACATACCGCCAGGTGTGCGCTGCCCCATGGAGCTCTCCACTTATTTTCGAATCAACGCCAAAAATACCGGCCAGTTCGAACGCACCTTGATCGTCGCCGACAAGGGCTCCTATGTAAGTTACCTCGAAGGCTGCACCGCGCCGATGCGCGATGAGAATCAATTGCACGCGGCGGTGGTGGAATTGGTGGCGCTGGACGATGCGCAAATCAAATATTCGACGGTGCAAAACTGGTATCCCGGCGACAAGGAAGGCAAGGGTGGCATCTACAATTTCGTCACCAAGCGCGGCGATTGCCGCGGGCCCAACTCTAAAATTTCCTGGACTCAAGTGGAAACCGGCTCTGCCATCACTTGGAAATATCCCAGCGTGATTTTGCGCGGCGAACGTTCCGTCGGTGAGTTTTATTCCGTGGCGCTGACCAACAATTATCAGCAAGCCGACACCGGCACCAAGATGATCCACATCGGCAAGAACACCAAGAGCACCATCATTTCCAAGGGCATTTCCGCCGGCAAAGGCAGCAACGCTTATCGCGGCCTGGTGCGCGTGGCGAAAAGCGCGGCCGGCGCGCGCAACTATACGCAATGCGATTCGCTATTGATGGGCGACAAATGCGCCGCCCACACATTTCCGTATATCGAAGTAAAAAATTCGACGGCGCAAGTGGAGCACGAAGCCTCGACGTCGCGTGTCAGCGAAGATCAATTGTTTTACTGTATGCAACGCGGCATTTCGCAAGAAGATGCAGTGTCGTTGATTGTCAATGGTTTTTGCAAAGAGGTTTTCGACACGCTGCCGATGGAATTTGCGGTGGAAGCGCGCAAACTACTGGGCGTAAGCCTTGAGGGCAGTGTCGGCTAAAAAGAGAAAGAATCATGAGAAAAGTATTGATTGTTGTTGCAGTACTCGCGGCATGTTCAATGGCCATGGCGGAAGATATTTATAAGTGGGTCGATTCCGACGGCAATGTACATTACTCCAACACACCGCCGCCGAAAGCGAATGTCAAGAAGGTGAATGTCGAGGATCCCGCGCCGCCGACGGGTGGCAAGACGCCGACGCCTAGCGCCGAATATTGGCACCAGAAGGATGAGGAATTCCGTAAGCGGCAAGAAGACAAATTTAAGGTCGAGCAGGAGTCATCCGACCGCGTCGCGCTCGACCAAGACGATAAGCGAAAGAAAACCTGTGAATTCTATCGTAAAGATTTAGAACAAGTCCTCGGCACCAGAGAGCGCGTGGCGCGCAGCACCGATGGCGATGACATCGTAGTCGACCCCAATTCCGCGCCGCTCAATGTCCGGCAGCGGGCTCGCCTCATCGGCGAACTGAACGCGTCAATCGCACAACACTGCAAGTGAAGAGCTCCATGCTAACCATTACGAATCTGCATGCAAAAGTCGACAATAAAGACATCCTGCGCGGCATAAATCTCAGCATCAATCCGGGCGAAGTCCACGCCATCATGGGGCCGAACGGCTCAGGCAAATCCACCCTTGCCAACGTGTTGGCGGGCCGCGATAACTATATGGTGACCGCAGGTGAAGTGACCTATCTCGGCAAAGATTTGCTCGCCATGGCCGCGGAAGAGCGAGCGCGGGAAGGAATTTTTCTCGCATTCCAATATCCGGTGGAAATCCCCGGCGTATCGAACATTAATTTGCTCAAGGCCGCGCTCAACGCCATTCGCAAACATCGCGGCGAATCG
Organism: Pseudomonadota bacterium; assembly: GCA_030856925.1. Classification (GTDB taxonomy): domain Bacteria; phylum Pseudomonadota; class Gammaproteobacteria; order Burkholderiales; family JALYOK01; genus JALYOK01. The sequence continues at coordinate 2,676 of JALYOK010000107.1, read as the reverse complement.
GATTTGGACGCCATGGATTTTTTGAAATTGGTAAAAGAGAAAATGAAGCTGATGCAAATGGATCAGAGCTTTATGTCCCGCGCGGTAAATGAGGGGTTTTCCGGCGGCGAGAAAAAACGCAATGAAGTGTTGCAGATGTCCATATTGGAACCGAAGCTCGCGATCCTCGACGAAACCGATTCCGGCCTCGATATCGATGCGATGAAGGTAGTGTCGAACGGCGTCAACGCCAATCGCACGCCGGAGCGATCCATGTTGGTGGTGACCCATTATCAACGGTTGCTTGATTACATCGTGCCGGATTTCGTCCATGTGCTGTCCCATGGCCGCATCGTCAAGTCCGGCGGCAAAGATTTGGCGCTGGAACTGGAAAAGAAGGGTTACGGCTGGATCGAGAAAGAAACGAAAGCCCAGGCGGCGGCATGAGTTTGACTTCCGTTTTGACTGCGCGCGAGCATTATCTCGGTGTATTCCAAGAGCAGGCGGCGCGCTTGGACGGCGCGAAATTGCCGTGGCTAAAAAAGGCGCGGGTTGGAGCAATAGAACAATTCGCGGAACTGGGCTTCCCGACTAGAAAGCACGAGAATTGGAAATACACCTCGCTTGCAAGCCTTGATGGACGTGGCTTGCAGCCTAGTGTGCCCAGACAGCCGCATCCTGATTGCCTCGCAGCCGTAGCCAATCTTAAACTCGATAGTGAAGCGCATTTGTTGGTGTTCATCAACGGTCATTATTCGGCGGCGGATTCGGCGCTGAAAGCGCTACCGAATGGCGTGATCCTCGCCGACATCAACTCGACGCTTCACGCTCATGCGGAACAGCTCGAGCGATATTTCGACGACGCGAAATATGCGACCGGCGTCGGCGCATTGAACGCCGCGCTGTTCGCCGATGGCTATGTGCTGATCGTCCCCGAGCGCATGGAAGTCGAGAGGGCGATCCATGTGTTGTTTTTGCAAACGGCGGGCGAGGTTATCGCCAACGTGAAAAATTTCATCATTGCCGAAACGGGCAGCCGCGCGCGCGTAATCGAGCATTTTGCCGCGCTCGGCGACTTCGCATACTTCAACAACATCAGCACCGAAATCAATACCGCGAGGGACGCGCGTATCGAGCATTTGAAACTGCAGCAAGAGAGCGTTAGCGCCACCCATATCGCCGATATTCGCGCTAGGCAACAGCAAGCGAGCGAGTTTGCATCGTATTCGTTCGCGCTCGGCGGCATTCTGTCGCGCAATGACATTTCGACCTATTTCGACGGCGAGCACGGGAACTGTGTGATGAACGGGTTGTATCTCACGCAAGGGAAACAAGTCGTCGATCACCACACCCGCGTCGATCACGCCAAGCCGCGCTGCGTGAGCCGCGAGTTCTACAAAGGCATTCTGGACGGCACGTCTCGCGCGGTGTTTAACGGTAAAGTTATCGTCCATCGAGACGCTCAGCAGACCGACGCATCGCAGAGCAACCGAAACTTGTTGCTATCGGAGAACGCCGAAGTCGACACCAAGCCCGAGTTGGAAATTTATGCCGACGACGTAAAATGCGCCCACGGCGCGACGGTCGGCCAGCTTGACGCCAATCAATTGTTCTATCTGCGAACGCGCGGCATCGACGAAATATCGGCACGCACTTTGCTGATCTTTGCCTTCGCGGAAGACCTGGTGAGCGGATTGAACTATTTGCCGCTACGCCAGCGTATGGAAAACATCCTCATGAGCCGTTTGCCCGACGCTGATTTGCTGAAGGAATTTCTATGACTGCCGCCATTGCTACCCGGCACAAAGCGAGTACGGGCTACGACGTTGCTCGCATACGCGAGGATTTTCCGATTTTAAAAGAGTTGATCCACGGTAAACCACTGGTCTACCTCGACAACGCTGCGACCTCGCAAAAACCTTGGCAAGTGATCAACGCCGAGCGCGATTACTATATGCGACTCAACGCGAATATTCATCGCGGCGTGCATGATCTAAGCCAGCGAGCAACGGACGCGTTTGAAGGCGCGCGCAGCAAAGCGCGCCACTTCATCAACGCGCGCAAAAACGAAGAAGTGATTTTCGCCCGTGGCACGACGGAAGCGATCAATCTTGTCGCCATGTGTTACGGGCGCACCAAGCTTACGGCCGGCGACGAAATTATCATCTCGGAAATGGAGCACCATTCCAATATCGTACCGTGGCAGATGACGTGTGAAGCGATCGGCGCAGTTTTGCGGGTGATTCCCATCAACGATCGCGGCGAGATAGAGATGGACGCCTATGCCAGCCTGTTGAATGAACGCACCAAGATCGTTGCCGTCACTCACGTCGCCAATGCGCTGGGCTCGATTACGCCGATCAAAAAGATCACGCAACTGGCCCACGGCGCCGGCGCGGTAGTGCTGATCGATGGCGCGCAAGCCGCGCCACATATCAAGATCGACGTGCAAGACTTGAACTGCGATTTTTACGCGCTGTCGGGCCACAAGATCTATGGCCCGACCGGCATCGGCATTTTGTATGGCAAGGAAGCGTTACTTGACGCTATGCCGCCCTATCAAGGCGGCGGCGACATGATCCGCACCGTAAGCTTCAAGAAAACCACTTATAACGCCCTGCCTTATAAATTTGAAGCGGGCACGCCATTCATCTCGGGCGCCATCGGCATCGGCGTGGCGATTGACTATTTGAACGA
>JALYOK010000301.1 GCA_030856925.1 Pseudomonadota bacterium | reverse complement strand
TATGAATACGTCGTCCTCTATGATGGTGCGGTGTTTGTTGGCGCCGTCGTAGTTGCAAGTGATGGTGCCCGCGCCGATGTTGACGTTACTGCCTACCGTGGCGTCGCCGACGTAGGCGAGGTGATTGGCTTTGGAGCCTTTGCCCAGCTCTGAATTTTTCAGTTCTACGAAGTTTCCGACATGAGCACCGTCGCAAAGCTTGGTGCCGGGACGTAGCCGCGCGTACGGTCCGATGCGGCAGTCGGCGCCGACGATTGCGTCCTCTAACACGCTGTACGGGGCGATCTGCGTGCCGCTCGCGACGGTGACGTTTTTCAGCGCGCAACCCATGCTGACAGACACGTTGTCACCAAGCGTCACGTTGCCTTCGAATATGCAGTTGATATCGATGAATACATCCTGGCCGCAGTTAAGCGTTCCGCGCACATCGATGCGCGCCGGATCGGCCAGCGTGACGCCTTGCTCCAACAGGGCGCGCGCTATGTTGGCTTGATGGGTGCGTTCGAGCTCGGCGAGTTGCACTTTGCTGTTGATGCCGAGTGTCTCCCATTGCCCGCTGGGATGAACGGCGGCGACCGTCACGTTATCACGGACCGCCATGACAATGATGTCGGTCAGATAAAATTCTTTCTGGGCGTTGTCGTTTTTCAACTGACTGAGCCAACGGCCAAGGTGCTTGGTCGGCATAGCCATGATGCCGGTATTCACTTCGCGAATTGTGAGTTGGTCTGAGCTCGCATCTTTGTGTTCGACGATGGCCGTAATGTCGCCTAGGTTGTTGCGCACGATGCGGCCGTAGCCGGTGGGGTCAGCGAGTTCCAGGGAGAGCACGGCGAGTTTGCCCTGACCGGCGATCTCGGCCAGCCGCCGCAGGGTTGAGGTTTGAGTCAGCGGAACATCGCCGTAGAGAATAAGTGTGAGGCCGTCAGGGTCGAGATGGGGAATGGTTTGCATGACCGCGTGGCCGGTGCCGAGTTGCGGTTCTTGTATAACCCAGGTCGCCGAGCATTCAGGAAACGCGTTTGGCACTGCCTCGCCGCCATGGCCATAAACTATGCATAGTTTGCTTGGATTGAGGGCGTTGGCGCTGTCCATTACATGTTGGAGCAACGGTTTGCCCGCTAATTTGTGCAGCACTTTGGGGAGGTTGGAGTACATGCGTTTGCCCTGACCGGCGGCCAGGACTACGACATTCAACGCGGTCATTTATTGATTGCCTAGATGGGTTTACAGCATCCCGATTGAGAAAATATAGACAAAAAAGCCCGCTTTACCATGGCCGCCTTGGCGCGGGATTCGCTGGCTGGGGGCACGGTAAACCCGCGGTCGAGGCATTCAGAGTTACGAGATCAGCGCCCAGGCGGTCGGACGTCTCGCGATAATATATTGTTAATGCGTTTTCCTGCGATATCGCTGGATTGCCTGTATTTGCGCCATGGCCTCCGCGAGCTCGGACTGAGCTTTTGCGATTTCGAGTTTAGACGTTTTATTCTGCATCGCTTCTTCCGCCAATTTCTTGGCTTCGAGGGCTTTTGCCTCGTCCAAGTCATGGCCGCGGATGGCGGTATCGGCAAGCACCGTGACTACACCCGGCTGAACCTCGAGGATGCCGCCGGCGACGAAAATCATCTCCTCGGCGGCTTGACCGCTCACTTTGACTCGCACCGTGCCGGGTTTGATGCGAGTAATAAGCGGCGTATGTCGAGGATAAATGCCTAATTCACCTGCTTCTCCCGGCAAAACGACGAATTCCGCCTCGCCAGAAAAGATTTGCTCTTCTGCACTTACTACGTCTACATGGATGGTATTGGCCATTGATCACCCGTAAAAGTGAAAGATGAAACGTCTAGGATTTCTTTTCACTATCGTCCCTCGCCTTTCACTGAATTGACTTCGCCTTCTCGACCGCCTCTTCGATGCCGCCGACCATATAGAACGCCTGCTCGGGCAGGTGATCATACTCGCCATCGACGATGCCTTTGAATCCCTTAATCGTGTCCTTGAGCGTGACGTATTTGCCGGGAGAACCTGTGAACACCTCCGCAACATGAAACGGCTGGGATAGGAAGCGCTGGATCTTACGGGCGCGCGCGACGGCCAATTTGTCTTCCGGCGATAGTTCGTCCATACCCAAAATTGCGATGATGTCGCGTAGTTCCTTATAGCGCTGCAACGTTGCTTGAACACCGCGGGCTACGTTGTAATGCTCTTCGCCGACAACGAGCGGATCAAGTTGCCGCGAGGTGGAATCAAGCGGGTCGACCGCAGGGTAAATTCCCAACGAGGCGATATCGCGGGACAACACTACGGTGGAGTCCAGGTGCAAGAAGGTCGTAGCGGGAGACGGGTCGGTCAAGTCGTCCGCGGGCACGTACACAGCCTGAATCGAGGTGATGGAGCCAATCTTGGTCGACGTAATGCGCTCTTGCAGGCGGCCCATTTCTTCGGCCAGCGTCGGCTGATAACCCACAGCGGAAGGCATACGGCCCAACAGCGCCGATACCTCGGTGCCGGCCAAGGTGTAACGATAAATATTGTCGACAAAGAAAAGAATATCACGGCCTTCGTCGCGGAATTTTTCCGCCATGGTCAAACCCGTGAGCGCCACGCGCAGGCGATTACCGGGCGGTTCGTTCATTTGGCCGAACACCATGGCCACTTTTGATTCGTTTAGGTTGTCTTTGTTGATAACGCCGGCGTCGGTCATTTCGTGGTAGAAATCGTTGCCTTCGCGAGTGCGTTCGCCGACACCGGCGAACACGGAAAGACCGGAATGTTCTTTGGCGATGTTATTGATGAGTTCCAACATGTTTACCGTCTTTCCCACACCGGCGCCGCCGAACAAACCCACCTTACCGCCCTTCGCGAACGGGCAGACCAAATCGATCACTTTAATGCCCGTTTCGAGCAATTCAACGGAAGGAGCAAGCTCGTCGAACTTGGGCGCCGGCCGATGAATTTCTCGGCGTTCGTCGGTGCCGATTGGGCCTTGCTCGTCGATCGGTCGGCCCAATACGTCCATGATACGGCCCAAAGTGGCTAGGCCTACCGGCACAGATATGCCTTTGCCTGTTGGCTTCACCGCCATGCCTCGACGCAATCCATCGGAGGAGCCCATCGCGATGGTGCGCACCACGCCGTCACCAAGTTGCTGCTGCACTTCAAAAGTCAAGCCGATTTCGGCGAACTTGGAACTATCATCGGCCAGGGTCAATGCCTCGTAGATCCGTGGCATCGCTTCGCGGGGAAATTGAACGTCGACCACAGCGCCGATGCACTGGACGATCTTACCCTCGGTCGCAACAGCATTCATGTTTTTTCCTTTCTTTCGTAATTCAGTAAATCCACTCGGGCGATTAGCCTATTGCTGCAGCGCCGCCGACGATTTCCGAGAGTTCCTTGGTAATGGAGGCCTGACGGGATTTGTTGTATATCAGCGTCAATTCATCGATCACGTCGCCGGCATTGTCGCTGGCGGACTTCATGGCCACCATGCGCGCAGACTGTTCCGATGCCATGTTTTCAGACACGGCTTGATAGATCAGCGCCTCGATATATCGGCTCAGGGTTTGATTGAGCACAGTCTTCGCTTCCGGTTCGTAAATGTAGTCCCACGATCCAGTCGGCACACCCAGCCTTTCACCGGACAGGGGCAACAATTGCTCCATCACGGCTTCCTGCTTCATGGTGTTTACAAACTTGTTATAAAAAATCATTAAGCGATCGAAGCGATCGGCCACATAGCCGTCTAGCATAACCTTAACTGCGCCGATAAGCTTTCCCATATGCGGCCGGTCGCCGAGGCCGACGACATGGGAGACAACGTTGGCGCCCATGCGCTGCATGAAACTGAAGCCCTTGTTGCCGATGCAGCACACGTCGAACTCCTCGCCCTCGGCTTCCCATTGCTTCATATTGTTTATAAGCTGGCGCAATACATTCGTATTTAGCCCGCCGCATAGGCCTTTGTCGGTGGTGATGACAATAATGCCAACCCGCTTCACTGTATCGCGCACGATCAAGAAAGGGTGACGATACTCGGGATTGGCGTGACTAATGTGAGCCGCGACATTGCGAATCTTCTCGCCGTAGGGGCGGGCAGTACGCATCCGCTCTTGCGCTTTGCGCATCTTCGAGGCCGCGACCATCTCCATTGCCTTGGTGATCTTGCGCGTGTTCTGCACGCTTTTGATCTTGGTGCGTATTTCTTTTGATCCGGCCATTGGGATGCCTTTGTTTCTTTGCTGAGGGCAACGTTAGTAGGAGCCATTTTTCTTAAAATCTTTGATGGCCTCGTGCAGCGCGGCTTCGTCTTCCTTGGACAGATCTTTGGTCGATTCAATACGGTTTGCCAAGTCAGCGTACTTACCTTTGACGTGATCGCGGATCGCACGTTCGGCGTTCAGTGCTTTGGCGACCGGAACGTCATCGAAGTAGCCATTGTTTACCGCGAACAGCGTAAGCGCCATTTCCCAGACTTGCAGCGGCTGGTATTGCGCCTGTTTCATCAGCTCCGTCACCATGCGACCACGCTCCAACTGCTTGCGAGTCGCTTCGTCCAAGTCCGACGCGAACTGCGCAAATGCCGCTAGTTCACGATATTGCGCCAACGCAAGACGAACGCCGCCGCCGAGTTTTTTAATTACTTTGGTTTGCGCTGCGCCGCCCACACGGGAGACGGAGATACCGGCATTGATGGCGGGCCGAATACCGGCGTTGAATAGACTAGATTCCAGGAAGATCTGGCCATCGGTAATAGAAATTACGTTGGTCGGCACGAAAGCGGACACGTCGCCGGCTTGAGTTTCAATGACCGGCAATGCGGTCAACGAACCGGTCTTCCCTTTGACCGCGCCGTTAGTGAATTTCTCAACATAAGCTTCATTCACCCGCGCCGCGCGTTCCAACAAACGCGAATGCAAATAGAACACGTCGCCCGGATACGCTTCGCGGCCCGGCGGGCGGCGCAGCAATAGCGAAACTTGGCGATAGGCCCAGGCTTGTTTGGTCAAGTCGTCATAAATGATTAAGGCATCTTGACCGCGATCGCGAAAATACTCGCCCATTGTGCAACCGGAATAAGGAGCAATGTATTGCATAGCGGCGGAGTCTGACGCGGTGGCAGCGACCACGATGGTGAATTCCATCGCGCCATACTCTTCCAGCTTCCTCACCACGTTAGCGACAGTGGAGGCTTTCTGGCCCACAGCAACGTAAACACAGAAAAGGTCTTTGCCCTTCTGGTTGATGATCGTATCGACTGCCACGGCGGTCTTGCCTGTTTGACGGTCGCCGATAATCAGTTCGCGTTGACCCCGTCCGATTGGCACCATGGCGTCGATGGATTTTAAGCCGGTTTGCACCGGCTGCGACACGGATTTGCGAGCGATAACGCCAGGCGCGACCTTCTCGATCACATCGGTCATCTTGGCGTTGATCGGGCCTTTGCCGTCAATCGGTTGACCCAAGGAATTGACCACGCGGCCGATCAGTTCGGGTCCAACCGGGACTTCGAGAATGCGGCCCGTTGCTTTAACCGTGTCGCCCTCAGAAATGTGTTCGTATTCGCCCAACACCACGGCGCCGACGGAATCGCGCTCCAGATTTAGCGCCAAGCCAAAGGTATTGTCCGGGAATTCCAACATCTCGCCCTGCATCGCGTCCGATAGTCCATGAATGCGGCAGATTCCGTCGGTCACCGACACCACCGTACCCTGATTTCGCAGGTCGGTCGAGAGCACCAGGTTTTCAATTTTCGCTTTAATCAGCTCGCTGATTTCGGAGGGGTTCAGTTGCTGCATGCTTTCTCCTACAACTTTAAGTGGTCAACGCGGTAGCCATGTGCTGCAGCTTGCCGCGCACCGAGGCGTCGATCACTTCGTCACCGATAACGATTTTGACGCCGCCAATGAGTTCTGTATCCACCGTCACGTGGGGCTGGATTTTACGCTTGAACTTCGATTCGAGATGGCCGACCAGGGTGCCAAGTTGAGCGCCTTCCATCGGAAAAGCACTCACGATCTTAGCTTCGAGCACGCCTTCTCGCTGATGTTTCATGTCCTCGAATAATTCTGAGATTTGCGGGAATAGTTGCAAGCGGCCATTGTCGGCCAGCAACGCCAGGAAGCTTTTCACTTCAGCCGAGGCATTGCCCTCAACGACCGCGCCGAACAAATCCACCAATTGACCGGTGGTTGTGTTTGGGTCGCTGATCGCGTCGCGAACGCCGGCCTGCCCGGCTGCGAAGCTGAATCGAGCCAGCACGGCGGACCAGTCGCCGAGCGCATCGCCCTGATCCGCCAATTTGAATACGGCTTCAGCGTATGGGCGGGCGAGTGTCGTAACTTCAGCCATGGCCGATCAAAGCTCCTGCTTTAGTTGGGTCAATAAATCGTCGTGAACCTGGGCGTTGATTTCTCGGCGCAGAATCTTTTCCGCTCCGCTGACCGCCAACGACGCCACTTGGACACGTAGCGATTCCTTGACGCGAAAGACTTCTTGCTCGACTTCAGCCTTGGCGCCGGCAACAATGCGATCGCCTTCGGATTTAGCCGCGGTTTTCGCTTCCTCTACCATCTGAGCAGCCCGCTTTTCAGCGGTCGAAATGATCTCGCCGGCGCGGCTGCGAGCTTCTCCCAATACTTCTGTGGTTTTCCTATCGGCTTGCGCCAATTCGAGTTTGCCCTTCTCCGCAGCGGCAAGACCATCGGCGATGGCCTTTTGACGATCCTCGATAGCTCTTAACAGCGGCGGCCACACGAACTTGGCCGTAAACCAAACAAAGATGCCGAAGGCGATTGCCTGACCAAAGATGGTTAAATTAATATCCATTCAGACGCTTCACAGAAAAAAGATTAAGTTGCCGACTGGATAACGGCAAGCAGCGGGTTACCGAACGCAAACAACATCGCAAGACCGACACCGATAATGAACGAAGCGTCGATCAGACCGAGCAGCAGGAACACTTTAGCTTGCAGTTGCGGCATCAATTCCGGTTGACGGGCGGCGCCCTCTAGAAAGCGGCTGCACATGATACCCACGCCGATACACGCGCCGGCAGCGCCGAGACCGATGATAAGACCGATACCGATTGCAGTAAAGCCTTGAATAGTTGCTAACATTGCTAGTTTGTCCACGTTACGTTCCCTTTGCTTTGAACTTAAAGTTAATAGATTCTGAAAATGCTTAATGACTCTCGTGCGCCATCGCTAGATACACGACCGTGAGCATCATGAAGATGAACGCTTGCAGTGCGACAATTAAGATATGGAAGATCGCCCAACCTCCGCCGAGTAAGCCGCCCAGCAGCGCGCCGATAATTCCGGTCGATGCGAACACGCCGAGCAGCAAGAAAATAATCTCCCCCGCGTACATATTGCCGTACAGACGCAGAGAATGGGATAAAGGTTTGGAAATATATTCAATTATGTTGAACAGGAAATTGAATATCCATAGCAGAGGATGATTGCCGAACGGCGAACAAAACAATTCGTGCATCCAGCCGCCGAATCCTTTGACCTTGATGGTGTAAAAGATCATCAGCCCGAACACGCTTAACGCCAAAGCGAAGGTGGTATTGACGTCGCTGGTAGGCACGCTGCGCCAATGATCCAGATGAAATACATTGTGGTAAATCCACGCCATGATGTCGATGGGTAAAAAATCCATTGCGTTCATCAGCAATACCCAAATGAATACGGTCAACGCCAAGGGTGCGATGAATGTGCGGTTGCCGTGGAAAACACCGCGGACCTGCTCGTCGATAAAATCGAAGGTGAGTTCGGCGAAGGCCTGTAACTTGCTTGGCACGCCCGCCTTCGCGTTGCGGGCGATCATGTAAAGAAACCCGAAACCTGCCACGCCGCAGAGGACCGACATGACGACGGTATCGACATGCAATGTCCAAAATGACCCCTCGCCGAACGGGTGCTTGAGGAAAGAGAGGTGGTGCTCGATATATTCGGTGGGGGTGGGTAAACCGTTACCTGAAGCCATCGTTGTTCTACTTCCTATTTGTCGCTAGCGAATAAAGCCAAACTAAAAATGAGTACTGTTACGATGAAAGCGGTGAAAAATCCGATCACCTCGGGATCTTTATAAAACGTAAATACCGCCCAGATCTGCAAAACTATTAGCGCGATCTTGGTTGATTCGGCCCGCAGGAGGGTTCTCAACGTTCCCCCCACCGATCGAGGCTTCCCGCGGGACGCCATGAATCCATAGGCCGCGCCCGCGATAACATTGACGCCGCCGCCCAATAACGCCGACATTCCGCCGTTGGAGCCCTTCCAATAACTGGCCAGGATGGTTAGTGCGAGGGTGACGTAAACTTCCCATCGAAGGACAGTCCGTATCGCTTTACTCTTAATAATGATCACGCCGGTACTGCCCGAGCAAACCCCGCGATTCTATGATGAAGTGCCCCTTTCGTCAACGTTGACGGTTGGGCGAGTCATTGCTTGAGCTTGACGAGGATGCGATCGAGCTCGGCCAAATTTTGGAATGACAGTTTGATACTACCCTTGCCGGACTTGCTGGCGCGAATTTGCACGGCCGAGCCTAACCTATCGGCCAATTCTTCCTGCAGTCGCAGCACGTCCCGATTGGCGCTGACCACCGCATTGGTTTTGGCATTTTGACTGCGCGCGACGAGGGCCTCCGTTTGCCGCACCGACAGGCGCGCCTTCACGACGTGATGCGCGATCTCCGCTTGTTTCGCGTTGGATAGGACCAACAGCGCGCGCGCATGGCCCATGTCAATTTGGTTGGCCAGCAATAACTCCCGCACCGGCTGAGCAAGATTGAGCAAGCGCAACAAATTCGTCACCGCGGTTCGAGAACGGCCGACCGCCTTGCCGGCGACTTCGTGGGTCATTTTGAACTCATCGATAAGCCGCACGATCCCGGTGGCTTCCTCGAGCGGATTAAGATTTTCGCGCTGGATATTTTCGATCAAGGCGGCGGAGAGCGCGGCATCGTCCGGAATGTCGCGAACCGCCACTGGCACGCTGGTGAGTCCCGCGATCCGCGCCGCGCGCCAGCGCCGCTCGCCGGCGATGATTTCATATTGGCCGGCGCCAACGGGCCGCACCAAAACCGGCTGCAAAATTCCTTGCGCTTTGATGGATTCCGCCAACTCGCTTAAGGCTTGCGCATCCATCCCGGTGCGGGGCTGAAACTTGCCGGGCCGCATTGAGTCGATTGGCAACGATTGAGGCAGTTCGTCCGGTTGCACCCCTGGCGCGAAATCAGCGCCCAACAATGAATCCAGCCCGCGGCCGAGACCCTTAGCAGGCTTCGTCATGTTACCGTATCCTTGATTTTGATCTCTGTTCGTTCGAGCAACTCCGCTGCGAACGCTTGATAGGCTTGCGCGCCTTTCGATCCCGGGTCGTGGTACATCACTGGTTTGCCGTAACTCGGCGCTTCGGCGAGACGTATATTGCGGGGAATAACGGTTCTAAACACTTTCGCGCCAAAGTGCTGCTCCAATTGCGCCGAGACTTGTTGGGCCAGTGAATTACGCGGATCAAACATGGTGCGTAGTAATCCCTCGATTTCAAGAACAGGATTTAAGTGAGCGCGTACTTTCTTTAAAGTCAGCACCAGATCACTCAGACCCTCCAACGCATAGTATTCGCACTGCATTGGAATCACGACCGCCTGGGCTGCGGTCAACGCATTGACCGTCAGCAGATTCAGCGCCGGCGGACAGTCAATAATGACGAAATCATAGTTTGCCTCGATAACGAGAAGCGCTGCCTTGAGGCGACTTTCGCGCTGTTGAAGTTCGACCAGTTCGACCTCCGCGCCCGCCAATTCGCGGTTCGCCGGTAACACATCGAACTTGCCGGTCGGCGATCGCTGCTTAGCTTTCTCAATCTCACATTGACCGAGCAAGACCATATAAACGGAATGGGAAAGTTGATTTTTTTCCACGCCGCTCCCCATGGTTGCATTGCCTTGGGGATCGAGATCGACCAGCAGCACGCGTCGCTCCATCTGCACTAGGCTCGCTGCAAGATTCACGCTAGTGGTAGTTTTGGCGACGCCGCCCTTCTGGTTGACCACGGCCAGGATGCGCGCCATTAGCTCAACTGTATCACTAGCAAGTGGCGATTCGCGTCCAGCCCCGGCACCTTTAGTTCTGTAACTTGGACCACATGGGCGCCGTCGGGGAGTTTGGCAATTTCCTCGTGGGGATATAGCCCCTTCATCGCCAATAGGCTTCCCCCCTTCGCGCACAGATGCCGCGCCGCCCGAATGAATTCGCCAAGGTCGGAGAAGGCACGGGAAATCACCACATCAAAACCGAATTCGCTTCGATAATCCTCCACACGGCGATGAACGACAGTCGTGTTATTCAGCACCAACTCGGCCTTACACTGCTTCTGAAACGCATGACGTTTGTGACTACTGTCCACTAATGTGACCGCGAGCTCAGGCAGTGCAATCGCTAACGGAATGCCGGGCAATCCCGCACCGCTGCCAACGTCGACCAATGATCGCGCGGCGCCAAGGTAAGGCAAAATGGCGAGACTGTCCAGTAGATGGTGGGCAAGCATTTGCTGCGGCGCCCGGATGGCGGTCAAATTGTGGACTTTGTTCCATTTTTCGATCAGCCCGACATACCGAATTAAGCGAAGCTTGTCCGATTCCGGCATATCAATCCCGAGCGCAGTGAGCCCGGCGGCCAAACCGTGCGCCACACTCATGCGGATTGGCGCTTGGTCTTATCGGTTGCGAAGCCGCGTTTGAGGTGGACCAACAAGAGCGAAATCGCCGCCGGCGTGATGCCGGAAATGCGCGCTGCCGCGGCCAAGGTTTCCGGTCGGTGCGTATTGAGCTTTTGTTGGACTTCCCGTGACAGTCCCCGTACGTTTGCGTAATCGATTTCTTTAGATAGGCGCAAGTGTTCATATTCGAGTTGCCGCGAAATTTCGTCCTGTTGGCGGTCGATGTAGCCTTGGTACTTGATCTGGATTTCCGCTTGCTCGGCGACGACGCTATCTAGTCTTTCGGCCGCCACTCCCGGCAAACTGTTGAGCATGTCGTACGTTACTTCCGGGCGGCGCAACAAGTCTGCTAGGGAATATTCTCGTTCAATCGGCTGGCCCAAAACGGCTGCCGATGTTTCACGTGAAACCATGCGCGGATTGATCCAAGTTTGTTTGAGCCGCTCGACTTCGTGGGATACGGCGTCACGCTTTAGACTAAAAGAATTCCATCGGTCATCGTTTACCAAACCCAAGCGCCGCCCTGCTTCCGTCAAACGCAGATCCGCGTTGTCTTCGCGCAACTGCAAACGATACTCGGCGCGGCTGGTGAACATACGGTAAGGCTCACTCACACCCCGGCTGATCAAATCGTCGACCAATACGCCAAGGTAAGCCTGATCGCGACGTGGACACCAGGCTTCCTCGCCGCAGACCAGCCGCGCGGCATTAATCCCGGCCAGCAAGCCTTGCGCGGCGGCTTCTTCGTACCCGGTCGTGCCGTTGATCTGCCCGGCAAAAAAAAGGCCGTTGATCGCCTTGGTTTCAAGGGAACGTTTTAAGGCGCGCGGGTCGAAAAAATCGTACTCGATGGCGTAACCGGGCCGCGTAATATGTGCGTTCTCGAAGCCGCGAATGGAGCGAACTAGTGCGTATTGCACATCGAACGGCAGGCTGGTGGAAATGCCGTTCGGGTAGATTTCGTCAGTCGTCAGGCCTTCCGGCTCGACAAAAATTTGGTGGCTTTCCTTGCCCTCGAAGCGATCGATCTTGTCTTCGATGGACGGACAATAGCGCGGCCCCACCCCCTCGATCACCCCTGTGAACATGGGGGAGCGAGCGAGCCCGCCGCGAACAATTTCATGGGTATGCGCGTTGGTATGGGTAATCCAGCACGGGACTTGGCGCGGATGCTGGGCGACCTTGCCCATAAAGGAAAACACCGGCATCGGGTTGTCGCCTGGTTGTTCCGTCATTGCGCTGTAGTCGAGTGACTTGCCGTCGATGCGCGGCGGCGTGCCTGTTTTGAGCCGGCCGACCGGCAGCTTAAGTTCCCGCAAGCGCTCGGCCAAAGTCAGCGCCGGCGGATCCCCTGCCCGGCCGCCGCGATAATTGGTCAATCCCACGTGGATCAATCCCGCCAGGAATGTGCCCGCCGTCAACACCACCGCGCGTGCAACGAACTTGAGGCCGATCTGGGTCACGACGCCAGACACGCGATCGCCGTCCAGCAGTAAATCATCTACGGGTTGCTGGAACAGCCATAAATTGGGCTGCCGCTCCAAGCGCCCACGAATTGCCTGGCGGTAGAGCAGCCGGTCCGCCTGGGCGCGGGTCGCCCGCACCGCGGGCCCCTTGCTCGCGTTCAGGATGCGAAACTGAATCCCCGCTTCGTCCGCCGCCGCCGCCATTGCGCCGCCAAGCGCATCGATCTCCCTAACCAAATGCCCCTTGCCGATGCCACCGATGGACGGGTTACACGACATCTGCCCGAGCGTCTCGATGCTGTGAGTTAACAGCAAGGTCTGACATCCCATGCGTGCGGAAGCAAGCGACGCCTCGGTACCGGCATGGCCGCCGCCGATGACGATGACATCAAACGTCGTGGGGAAATTCATGATTAGAAGGGGATCCTGTCCCGCGCCTCGGCAATGTTTCACGTGAAACGCTGCCCTAACAAAAATGAAATTCTACAGGATTACTGCGACAAAAATCAGGGGAACACGCACAAACGATATTGTACGGATCTAGTAACTGACGAAGATGATCGTCCGTCCGGGAGGTAATCGACTGCTGCCCTTAGCAGGGAGGGTGTTTTACCGCGTAGGAACACCGCTCGGCGCCTGCGCTACATGCTGCACGGATATTAGACCTTCAGGTATGCATCGCTATGACCCAAGCTAGAAGCGGCTCCTGGCACACCCACATCGGGCGCCTAAAGAAAAAGTATCGCGCCGACTCCAATACCTACAATAGGATGGAGTCGGGGGTTGACCTAATCAATTCGGGATACCTTTAAATCAACACTCAAACGGCAAAGATAATGCGGCTGCCTGCCAGTCCGTGAGCGCCATACCAAGCTTCCCCAGCAGGGTAAGGATGTCACGAAAGTTACTTTACTCGCGCCCTACGCTCTTCAAGCAACGCACGCAGAATTGCCCGATGACAACGAGACTCTTCGGCACAATAACAGCCCACCGAAAAATTCGCGTGGTGCGACAAAGCCGCCAGCAGGTCCAGGGCCCTGCTGTTTTCCACTGCCGCCATTTCCGCGCGATAACGCTTTTCGAACGCGGCCAAGTCGCGCTCGGTCTTGGCGAGCAAGGCTAATTTGACCGTGGTGGCGCTGGGCGCAAGATTGGGAAACCAAACGTCGTACCAATTCTGCGCGGCGTAATCGGACTTCGACACCCCGCGGGGCGGGTGCCTTACGGTGCCGATGCGCAGCCCTTCGCCGCGGAATCGTTTAGTACCCAGGCGGACGATGCGTATGGTCATAGGGTGCGGTCGCTATTACGCAAACAACGCTTGCAGTGCGTTTGAGCTCAATCCTTATGGTCGGGAACTATTTTCCGATACAAAATCGAGAGAAGATTTCGCCGAGCAAATCGTCGGCGGTGAATTCGCCGGTGATGGCGCCTAGT
>JALYOK010000062.1 GCA_030856925.1 Pseudomonadota bacterium | reverse complement strand
AACTATACCGACTCGATCTCGGCGCTGTCCGCCGGACAACTGGATGCCAATTGCCAGACCTGGAGCGATACCCTCGCGCCGCTGGCGAAAGGCATTCCAATCAAAGCGATTCTGGTGAACGACAACTCGGCGGGCAATGATGCCTTGATGGTGAGCCCGAAGATAAAAGGTTTCGCCGACCTGAAGGGCAAGACCGTCGCTTTGGAAGAATTCAGCGTTTCGCATTTCGTGTTGGTGACCGCCCTGGCGAAAAACGGCATGAGTTTGGCCGATGTGAAAGTCACCAACCTTACCGCCGGTGACGCCGCCGCCGCGTTCCTGGCGGGCCGGGTCGATGCCGCCGTGGTCTGGAATCCCTGGGTGAATCAGATTCAAACAAGCGGCAAAGGCAAGGCGCTATTTACCTCGAAGGAAATGCCCGGCCTCATCCCCGATCTCCTGGTCGCCCGGGAAAAAGCCATAAAAGAAAAACGCAAAGATTTCCTCGGGATGATCCGGGCGTGGTACGACACGGTGGCGTTCATTCAGTCCAACCCCGACGAGGCCTCGCAAATCATGAGCAAGGTCGTCGGCTTGAAGCCGGACGAATACAAGGTCTTTTTACCGGGAACGAAATTTTTCGCAGAGAAAGAGGTGCTCGCCGCGCTGGAGGAAAAGGACGGCAGTTCCCTGGTCGCCGTGGCGCCAACCATCGCCAAATTCTTGCTCGACAACAAGCTAATGGAAGGCACCCCGAATATCGTAAAGGGCATCGATCCCTCGCTGGTTCGGGAAGTCGCTAAGCGTTAAGCGGATTCGCCGCGCCGATGATACCCGTGGAGCCTTATCTCACAACCGATGCAACGGACGTAGCTCGCGCCCGTTCGAACATCTGGGTGATCCGCGGCGTGCTCGGCTCTCGGCAATATTGGGTATTTGCCATCCTCGGTTTGCTGTTTCCGATTGCGATATGGTGGATTGCCAGCGCCGGCAACTGGATGGACAAAGTGTTTTTGCCCAGCCCGACTGACGTGGTGATGCGGGTCGGCAAGTGGTTCAGTCAAGATAATCTGCTGCAAGATGTCTGGATCAGCACCTATCGCGTCACCACCGGTTGGTTGTTGTCGGCGCTGATCGCGTTGCCATTGGGCGTATTCATCGGCGCCTACCGGCCGATTCAAGCGCTGTTAGAACCGCTCATGGATTTCATTCGTTATATGCCGGCAGTGGCGTTCATTCCGCTGGTGATGCTTTGGGTCGGCATCGACGAGAGCTCGAAGATCGCGATTATTTTCATCGGCACCTTTTTCCAGATGGTGTTGATGATGGCCGAGGATGTGCGCCGCGTTCCTATGCAACAAATCGAAGCGGCTCAAACTATGGGTGCTAAACCAGGCGAAGTGCTATCGCTGGTGGTGTTTCAATCGGCCAAGCCGGCGCTGTTGATACCCTTCGAATCACCATGGGTTGGGCGTGGACGTACCTGGTGGTCGCGGAGCTCGTCGCCGCCAACTCGGGCCTCGGTTACGCCATACTCAAGGCGCAGCGATTTCTCCAGACCGACAAGATTTTCGCCGGCATTCTGTTGATCGGCGCAATCGGCCTCGCCATGGATCAGGGCTTCCGCTGGCTCCATCGCCGTTCGTTCCCGTGGCTCTATTCGTGATAAGCACCGCGCCGACCATCACCATCTCGCGCTTGGGCAAAATTTTCTCGAGCGCGGAGGGCACTACCGTCGCGCTGGAGAACGTCAACCTCACGGTAGAGGCGAGCGAGTTCGTTACATTAGTGGGCGCGTCGGGCTGCGGTAAATCCACTTTGCTGCGCATTATCGCCGGCTTGGAGCAAAAGACCAGTGGCCAAGTCAGCATCAAAGGCGTGCCGATCGACGGTCCCGGTGTCGACCGCGCCGTGGTGTTCCAACACTACAGCCTCTATCCGTGGCTCACGGTGATGCAGAACATCAAGTTTTCGCGCCGGCTCGAAATCCAGCGAGGCGACATCACCTCCGCCGACGTGGAAGCCGCCGCAGGCCGCGCCGACGCGCTGCTCGCCGTGATGGGATTGAGCCACGTGGCCGATGCTTATCCCAATCAGCTTTCCGGCGGCATGCAGCAGCGCGTCGCCATCGCCCGAGCGCTGATGCCGCGGCCGCAAATACTATTGATGGACGAGCCGTTCGGCGCTCTCGATGCGCAAACTCGCGATGTGATGCACGACTTGATTCGCTATCTGCGCGCCATCGAAAACACCACCATCGTGTTCGTCACCCACGATGTCGAAGAAGCAATCTATCTCGGCAATCGCGTCGTTGTGCTAGCGCCGCGGCCGGGGCGCCTCGACACTATACACACCGTGCCGTTGCCCGAGGAGCGTGTTCAGGACATGAAACTCGCGCCGGAATTCATCGCTATCAAACGCACCATCCTTGAACGTATCCGCGAGACCTCCGGCATGAAGACCGATTACGACATGCTGCGCAAGCTCACTCGAAACGCGGCACGAATCGCCTAAGAAAACAGGAACGTGAGAATGACGAATACTTCGCCGGAGATTGCCGCCGATGCTATGTTGTGGCAAGACTTGATACCCGGCGGCGCCCACTGGTCCGGCATCGTGCGCCGCGGAACGACCTTGCGCCTGACGGACTTGAAAGGCGGCGCAAACTGCTCGGCGATTTTTTTCAATCAAGAAGAAAAGCTCGAGCGCTACAACATGGCCGATACGCTGAAGGCGCAACATACCGCCCATCTAACCAAAGGCCATGTCTGCTACTCAGATATGGGGCGGATGCTGTGTTCCATCGACGCCGATAGCTTGGGTTGGCACGACCCGTTGTGCGGGCCGTCCAACGCCCAGGATATTCGCCAGAAGTACGGCGAGCGCCGCTATCAAGAAGCGCGCAATGACATGTACCGCAACGGCCGCGATGGCCTGCTGATCGAGTTGGCAAAATGGGGATTGGGGACGCGGGACTTGGTTGCGACGGTGAATTTTTTCAGCAAGGTATGGGTCGACGACGAAGGCCAATTGCATTACGTCGCCGATCATTCGCCAGCCGGCGCAGCGGTGGATCTGAGGTTCGAAATGAATTGCCTGGTGGCGCTGTCCACTGCGCCGCACCCGTTGACCGAGCCGCACGAATATCAGCCCGGCCCGGTGAGCGTGACCGCGTGGCGCTCTTGGCCGGTGAATATGGACGATCCGTGCCGCGTGAGTTGCGCCGAGAACGGTCGCGGATTCCAAAACACGGAACGATACTTCCGCGGAGCCAACCCATGAGCGGTATGCTCACGCAAAGCAAGCTCAGCCCCGCGCGAGCGATTTATGATTTTACGCTCCGGGCGGGCGAAGGCTGGCTGCGCGAAATCAAGCGCGGCCAGATGTTTCGCATTCACGATCTTGAAGGCAATCAAGCGGTCGATACCCTGTTTTACAGCGCGACCGACCCTGCCGACCGCTACAGTGCTCAAGATACCATCCGCGCCCAACGGAATCTTTACCTTACGACCGGCAGCCGCCTGCTGTCGAACGAAGGCAATGTGTTGCTGACCATCGTCGCCGATACCTGTGGCCGCCACGATACCTTGGGCGGCGCGTGCGCCTCTGAAAGCAACAGCGTGCGTTACAGACTCGATACAAAATATATGCATAGTTGCCGCGACACATTCTTGCATACGGCCACCCATTCTCATCGTCACATCACGAAACGCGACATCACCAGCAACATCAATTTTTTCATGAACGTGCCGGTGACGCCGAATGGGAAACTCACGTTCGCAGACGGCGTATCGGCGCCTGGCAAATATGTTGAGATGCGCGCCGAGAGGGATGTGATTTGCCTTATTTCCAATTGCCCGCAACTGAACAATCCGTGCAACGCCTATAACCCGACGCCGGTGCAGTTGTTGATTTGGGATGGGGCGGGGGACTGAACCGAATTTAACTACGGCTGTGCGGGACGGCCCGCAAATCGGCCTAAGAAAACGTGCGGGACGGCCCGCTCTGATAAGGTGTCGTTGTCGAACGATGTTCAGCAAAATCCTCATTGCAAACCGTGGCGCAATCGCCTGTCGCATCGCGCGTACGCTCAAGACCATGGGTATCGACTCGGTCGCGGTCTACTCCGATGCGGATCGCCACTCGCAACATGTCCCCGATGCCGATGAGGCCGTTCGCATCGGTCCCGCGTCCGCGGCCGAGAGTTATCTGCGCGTCGAAGCCATTCTGCACGCCGCTCGCAGTACCGGCGCCCAGGCGATCCATCCCGGTTACGGTTTTCTGTCGGAGAACGCTGATTTCGCAGAGGCCTGCGCGGACGCGGGTCTCACCTTCATCGGGCCAACGCCCCCACAAATGCGTGCGTTCGGCCTGAAACACACGGCGCGGGAACTCGCGG
>JALYOK010000300.1 GCA_030856925.1 Pseudomonadota bacterium | reverse complement strand
GCGGAAGGCCTCGAGCTCCGTTATGTCCGCTTCGTCGAACTGGGTGATATGCGGAATCGCCAGCCAATTGCGATGCAAAGCCGGACCGGAAATTTTCTTGATGCGCGACAGAGGTTTTGTCTCGATCGGCCCGAATTTGCCAAAATCCACATTGGGCAGATCGGGCAGGTTGGGCGCAAAGTTGACGCCGGTAGCCATCCCGCGGCTTGCCGCCGCGCTGCCGCCGGCGATGGTTTGTTTGACGAAATTCTGAACGTCTTCTTTAGTGATGCGGCCTTTGTTGGCGCTGCCGGTGATGCCGCTCAGATCCACGCCGAGTTCGCGGGCGAATTTGCGTACCGACGGGCTGGCATGAGGACGGCCTTCGGAACTCGGCGCCGGTTCGAGCGCTGCCGTCGGCGGCGCTGCGAGGAGGGTGCGCGTTGGGTCAAAGGCCGGCGCGGGCGCGGCGGGGGCCTCTTTGCTCACCGCTGGCACTGCGGCGACGGCGGCTTTTTCGATGGCCACTTGCGCAGCGGCTTTGGCTTGCTGCTCGGCGACTGCCGCTTCGAGCATCATGATAGTGGTGCCTTGTGACACTTTGTCACCGACTTTGACTTTAATCTCCTTCACGGTGCCCGTGGAAGGCGAGGGGATTTCCATCGTGGCCTTGTCCGATTCCAGCACTAATAGACTGGCTTCGCTTTGCACCGTATCGCCGGGCTTCACTAATACCTCGATAATTTCGACGTCTTTGAAATCGCCGATATCGGGCACTTTTACTTCAACCAGGTTGCTCATGTAGGTTCCGTTTGATTGGCGAACGAGTAAATGGCTCGAATTATAGATGATGAGACAGGCAAGCCTTCATCTGAACTGGTCTAGTGTTTCGCACTCGATGGCACAAAATAAAAATGATGGATTTTTTCGTCTGGCGAGGCGCGAGGAGGCCGCATAGCGGGCTCTACGCAACGACGAGCAACGAAGTCAGGCGGAAAAAGACGCATTTTTATGTGCCATTGAGTGCGAAACACTACACTAGACCAGCCGCGGATTATCCTTTTCCGGATCGATGCCGTATTTTTTAATGGCTTCAGTTACCACGCGGGGCTTGATGATCCCTTCGTCGGCCATCGCCTTGAGCGCGGCAAGGGTGACAAAGTGACGATCGACTTCGAAAAACTTGCGCAGTTGCCGGCGGCTGTCGGAGCGGCCGAATCCGTCGGTGCCCAATGCGACATAGCGGCCAGGCACAAATTCACGAATCTGATCGGCATAAGTTTTTATATAGTCGGTAGCCGCAACAGTAGGCCCAGATTGCTTCTCCAGGCAGGCTGTCACGTAAGGCACTCTTGGCGCGGCTTCCGGATGCAGCATGTTCCAGCGCGAGCAGTCAAGCGCCTCACGGCGTAGCTCGTTAAAACTAGTTGCGCTCCAAATATCCGATGCAACGCCCCAATCTTTTTTGAGTAACTCGGACGCGGCAATCACTTCGCGCAGAATTGTGCCGGAGCCAAGCAACTGCACGCGCGGCGCGGTCGATTTCGCCGCACCCGTTTGGAACCGGTACATGCCCTTAATGATGCCATCTTCAACGCCTTTCGGCATTTCGGGATGAACGTAGTTTTCGTTCATCAAGGTGAGATAGTAGAAAACGTTCTCCTGATTCTCGTACATGCGGCGCATGCCGTGATGAATGATCACCGCGACTTCGTAGGAAAAAGTCGGATCGTAGGAAATGCAGTTGGGAATAAACGAAGCGTGCAAATGACTTTGGCCATCTTGATGCTGCAACCCTTCGCCATTCAACGTGGTGCGTCCTGCCGTGCCGCCGAGCAAGAAACCGCGCGCTTGTATATCGCCTGCCGCCCACGCCAGATCGCCGATGCGTTGGAAGCCGAACATCGAATAATAAATGTAAAACGGAATCATGTTGACGCCATGATTCGAATACGCGCTGGCGGCGGCGATCCACGACGACATGGCGCCGGCTTCGTTGATGCCTTCTTCCAAAATCTGGCCCGCTTTGTCTTCGCGGTAATAGAGCAACTGATCCTTGTCGACCGGCGTGTAGAGTTGGCCTTGCGATGAATAGATGCCGAGGGTGCGAAACAGGCCTTCCATACCGAATGTTCGCGCTTCGTCCGGCACGATCGGAACGACGAATTTGCCGATTTCCTTATCGCGGGTGAGCATAGTAAGCATGCGCACGAACGCCATAGTGGTGGAAATCTCGCGCTCTTCCGTGCTCTTAAGCAGCGCCTCGAAAGTTTCCATCGGCGGAATCTTTAGCGCGGGCGCGGTCGGGCGGCGCGAAGGCAAATAGCCGCCGAGCGCTTTGCGACGCTCTTTCAAATAGACGATGATGGGATCATCGTCCGCCGGTTTGTAGAACGGCACCTCGGCGATTTTATCGTCCGGAATCGGCACGTTGAAGCGATCACGGAATTTCTTCAATGCGTCCACGTCCATTTTCTTTTGCTGGTGCGTGGTGTTTTTCGCTTCGCCCATCGCGCCCATGCCATAGCCCTTCACCGTTTTGGCGAGAATCACGGTCGGTTGGCCTTTGTGTTTTGTTGCCGCTGCATAGGCGGCATAAATCTTGTGGGGATCGTGCCCGCCGCGATTCAGGCGCCAGATATCCGCGTCGGTCATGCGCGAGACTAATTCGAGCGCCTTTGGATGTTTGCCGAAAAAGTGCTTACGCACATAGGCGCCGTCGTTGGCCTTGTAGTTTTGATATTCGCCGTCGACGGTTTCTTCCATGATTTTCTGCAGGACGCCATCTTTGTCCCTAGCCAGTAAAGGATCCCAATAGGAACCCCAAATCAGCTTGATGACATTCCAACCGGCGCCACGAAAATCCGATTCCAACTCCTGAATAATCTTACCGTTGCCGCGCACCGGGCCGTCCAGGCGCTGCAAGTTGCAGTTAATAACGAATACCAGATTATCCAGATTTTCGCGCATGGCCATGCCGATGGCGCCGAGGGATTCCGGCTCGTCCATTTCACCGTCACCACAAAAACACCAGACTTTACGGTTTTCGGTGTTTGCGATGCCCCGGCTGTGGAGGTATTTCATAAACCGGGCCTGATAAATTGCCATCAGCGGACCCAATCCCATCGACACGGTGGGAAACTGCCAGAAATCCGGCATCAGCCACGGATGCGGGTAAGAAGTGACGCCTTTGCCGTCCACGTCGCGGCGGAAGTTGTCGAGTTGTTGTTCCGTGAGCCGGCCCTCCATATACGCACGGGCGTAGATGCCCGGCGCGGAATGGCCTTGAAAATACACTAGGTCGCCGCCATGGTTTTCGCTCGGGGCGTGCCAGAAATGGTTGAAGCCGATGCCGAATAGGGTGCCCACCGACGCGAAACTCGCGATATGGCCGCCCAGTTCATCATCGCCTTTGTTGGCGCGCAACACCATCGCCAAGGCGTTCCAGCGGCAAATAGAGCGGATTCGCTCTTCCATGGCTGCATCGCCGGGAGATCGTTCCTCCAATTGGGGCGGAATGGTGTTGGTATAAGCGGTATTGGCGCTAAACGGAACATATGCGCCCGAGCGGCGGGCCTTTTCTGTCAGCAGATCCAAGAGATAATGGGCGCGCTCCGGGCCTTCGCGTTCGATTACCGTGTCGAGCGCCTCCAGCCACTCACCTGTTTCGCTCTGATCAAGATCGGGTACTGCGGCCATGACTTCTCCTAATGCCCGATTGGGCATCTAGCTATACGCGAAAAGCCATTACAATCAACTTTTTGTCGGATTGCGTTAGACTTTTCTTGAAACAACATGTGGATTTGGGATAAACTAAAGTTAATTGTCAAAGAGTTACATTAAGGGATTCTAAATCTTAAAGAAAATGGGGTGAACCAAAAATTTTTGGACAACCGGTTGATAATCCCCTTATGGTTGGGTCCCCGCGCTTGGAGATCTTATGACGATGGTTCAATGATCGCATGAAGTGCTAGAGAAGTTTTTTGTAGCTCGATCGCAATATTATAAAAATTTTGTTCCCGAACGGGAAGTGTTAGTTTAGGTTTAAGGGGAATTTAGGGATGTTTTCTGGTGCTTTTAACAGGGCCGTAGGCGCAGGATTGTTAATATCGAGATTCCGGGTTCGTGCCAACAATGACAATGGATAGCGCATTCGAAATCATAAGCAAGACCGACCCGGGAAAGGTCCGCTCGCACAATGAGGATTTCGTTGCTCAGGAGCATGAAACCGGCGTGGTGCTGTTGGCAGATGGTATGGGCGGATACAACGCCGGAGAGGTCGCCAGCGGGATGGCGGCCCGCATTGTCGTTGAGGGGCTGAGCGATACTTGGCGGGCGCTGACCCGCAATAACCGCGTTGTGCCGGAAAGCGCCGGTGTCGCAGGTAAATCGATCCAGGAACAGGTGGAGCGAGCGAATCGGGCGATTTTTGAGAAAGCGCAGAGCGAGCCGCAATGCGAAGGCATGGGAACGACCTTGGTCGTCGGGCTGTTTTACGACAACCAACTGACGGTCGGCCATATCGGGGATTCCCGAATGTACCGGTTACGCGGGGAGTCATTTGAGCAGATCACCAAGGATCACTCATTTTTGCAAGAGCAGGTCGACAGCGGTCTTCTCAGCAAAGAAGATGCGCGCAAATCGCGCAACAAAAATTTGCTCACCCGCGCCTTGGGAATCGATCCCAAGGTCGAAGCGGAAATCAACAGTTTCGATGTTTTGCCCGGAGATGTGTTTCTGCTGTGTTCAGATGGTTTGAATGATATGGTTGAGGATGAAGAGGTTCGGCTGACTTTACTGACCCTGCAAACAAATTTAGCGTTGGCGGGAGATCAGTTGGTGATGGCGGCCAACGATAACGGCGGGCGGGATAATATTTCCGTCGTATTGATAAAAGTGCTACAAGCCTTCCCGGCGACCCGCGGCTGGATCGCCCGACTTAAGTCGTGGTTTAGTTTACGAGGAAATTAATATGGCGGGGAAACTAGTATTGAGTCTCGACGGTATGGCCATCGGAGAATACCCGTTGTACAAGGAACGCATTCTGATCGGGCGTAAACCGCATAATGATATTCAAATCGATAACCTCGCGGTGAGCAGCGAACATGCCGCCGTTATCACCATTCTGAGCGATTCTTTCATGGAAGATCTCGGAAGCACCAACGGAACCCTGGTGAACGGCCAGATGGTGAAGAAACATTTCCTCCAGAACGGCGACGTGATCGAGCTGGGCAAGCATAAGCTCAAGTATCTCAACGATGCGCCAAGCGAGACCACCGCCGAAGATTTCGAAAAAACCATGGTGATGCGCCGTCCGACGACCGCAGCCGCCCCGGCTGCAGCCGCCCCGGTTGCAGTTGCAGCCGGAATGCCGGTAGGCGGGGATACCCTGACCGGTAAACAAAGCTTCACGGGGACTTCAACTCAGCTTCCGCATTCCCTGGCCGCCGTACCCACGCCGGCGGAAGCTGCGCCACGCACGGCTTCCCACGCATCGATTCAAATTCTCAATGGCGGCAATGCAGGAAGGATGATGGAACTCACCAAGACTCTGACGACGCTTGGCAAGCCAAACGTGCAAGTAGCGGTAATCACCAAACGGCCCACCGGCTATTTCATTACCCACGTTGAAGG
>JALYOK010000035.1 GCA_030856925.1 Pseudomonadota bacterium | reverse complement strand
CGGGCTTTAGGCTTATTGCCTCGATATTCGGAAAATACGCCGAGTACAACGTCTCTCCTCACTTGCTCAAATCCTGCGGTCCTCAAATGGTCGAGCACCTGTTCGGGCGGCACGCAGGCCTCAATGGTATCCCAATAATATTGCAATAGGGTTTTGGTTTTTTTGTGCCGGCTGATGAGGTTGCCCAGCGTCGGCATCAGGCCGCGCATGTAGGCCCGCAATAACATCGACGAAAGCTTGCCGCGAGGGCGGGTAATCTCTAAGATGGAAAATGATCCGCCCGCTCGCAGCACGCGGTGAAACTCGCTGAACACCCGGCTTAAATCCGATAGATGCCGCAGCGCATATCCCATGCTGAGGAAATCGTAATCGTTGTCGGCGACGGGAAGTCGTTCGGCACGCCCTTGAAGCAAGCAAACTTCCTTGGGAAGTTTGGTCTCGGCCAACATGCCGGGGCTAGGATCCACGCCTGTCACCAACCGCGCCGAGCCGACGATTCGAACGGCCTCCCGTGCCACCAGTCCGGTGCCGGTGGCGACGTCAAGCACCTTCAAGCCGGACTTCATTCCGGCGCGCAACAATGCCTGCCGGCGGTACCACAAGCCGCTGCCAAGTCCCAATAAGCGCTCGATACGGTTATAGTCAGCCGCCGTTTCGTCAAATAAATTGTTAACGAAATTAACGCGATCGTCCTCGTTATTAAAGTATCTATTGAGTACGGGAATTGGCGCCGCGACCCTTTGATCACCCGCGTTTTGACTCAATGACATTCAAGGCTCCTTCGGTGTACGAGATGCAAAATGGTATCTTATTTGAAGGTGTTAAGTGAAGTTTACCGGTCAGCGAACGCAAAATCGCTGTCGGAAAATTTTACAGTAAAAAATCCGAGTTATTTTTAATAATCCAATGATTTGAAAGAACTACTGCGCCGCTCCAACACACGGAGGGCGGAAATATGCGCCAAATAGTGTCGGAAATTTTTCCTTGGCCTTTAAAAAACTTGCTTGCCGATGCAACTCACTTTTAAAAACACACAATAAATTAATTATATAAAATTCATTTATTAACTAAGACTTTAAATGGCGTGTTTATTGCTACGGCGTAAAATAAGAAGCTTCGCACCTTCTGTAAAATTGACCGCGAAGGTGCGACTATGAATCTATTACTGAAGAAAGCAACATAGCAGGAGGCTGGGCCTGCGCCGGGATGGATTCACGTTTAGTGGTGGGGTAGATCGTGCGAAGCTTCAGTTTTTTCTGCGCCATCTCAATTCTTTCACACTCCTTGTCCCCCGTGGCCAAAAGTTATCACGCCGCTTGTCATGAAATTCATGATTTAGAAACGCCGCTGCATCCAATCGAAATCCACCTCCGTATAAGCCGGTAGTCACCTTTGACTAAACCCGTTTTTCGGAGGCAAGTATGTCATTCCAACTACGTTCACCCGTTTTTCAAGCTTTGTTTACCGGCACGCTGCTGGCGGCGGGCAGCGCGCTAATCGCGTCGACCGCCGAGGCCGCCAGTCACCGCGAAGCGCCGTTCATCACAGGCGCCCCGAAAGTCGACGGCACCGATTTTTATATGTTCAGAAGTTACGAGCCGGGCCGCGAAAGTTACGTTACCCTCATTGCGGACTATGTTCCGTTTCAAACATCTTACGGCGGGCCGAATTTCTTTCAGCTCGATCAAAATGCGTTGTACGAGATTCACATCGATAACAACGGCGATGCGAAAGAAGACCTTAGCTTTCAGTTCCGCTTCAAGAACAACACTCGCGACCTCGCGGTTCCCGTCGGCGACAAGAGCATAGCCGTGCCGCTCATCAATATCGGCGCCATTACGGGCGGCGCGGGGGACGCGAACGTATTGAACGTGGAGGAAACCTATTCCGTCAACGTGTCGCGCAACGGCCGCCGCGGCGGACAAAAAGGCGAGTTGACCAATGCCGTCGGCGGCTCGAAAGTGTTTACCAAGCCCACCGACAACATCGGCGCGAAATCGATCCCCAACTATAGCGCCTACGCCAATCAATACATTTACAGCGTCAATATTCCCGGTTGCAGTGCGCCCGGGAAAGTCTTCGTCGGGCAGCGTAAAGAACCCTTCTTTGCTAACCTCGGCGAAATATTCGACTTGATCAATCTAAATCCGGTCGGGCCGCGCAACAGCGAGTTGAACGTTCTCGACGATGACAACATCACCTCGTTCGCGATGGAAGTACCGATCAGTTGTCTGACCACGGGCGGTGATCCGGTCATCGGCGCCTGGACCACGGCGAGCCTGCGTCAAGGCCGGCTGCTCAACTCGGAGGGTAAACGCAACGGCAAACACTTCGCTTCCCTCGAAGGCGGCGCATGGACGCAGGTTTCCCGGCTCGGCAATCCGCTGGTGAATGAAGTTGTCATCGGCCTCAAGGACAAGGATCGATTCAACAGCTCGAAGCCGAAAGATGACACACAGTTCTTAGACTACGTCACCCATCCGACCTTGCCCGTGTTGATCAATACCATATTTCCAATCCCTGCTACCACGCCGCCGGCTGTGCCGCGCAATGACCTGGTTCAGGTGTTCCTGACCGGTGTTCCGACGTTGAACCAACCCACCGTCTGCGGCGCCAAGTGCGCACCGAGTGAAATGCTCCGGTTGAACACATCGATCGCGGCGACGCTTCGTGCCTCTCAGAACGACCTGGGCGTGCTGGGTAATGATCTCGCGGGTTTCCCAAACGGCCGTCGCCCCATTGACGATGTGATCGATATCGCGTTGCGCGCGGCACTCGGTATCTTGAATCCTGCCGGCCCCAACCATCCGGCCGCCGCCGACCTCGCTACCGACGGCACACAACTACCCGGCGCCGCCGCTGGCCAGGGCGCGGTGGATTTTGGCGCGAGTTTCCCGTATCTCAACGTGCCGCTCGCCAGCTCGCCGGCGAACTAAATTAACGATCTCAGGAGAGCATTATGAAGCTTATTAACTTAACCGCACTCACGCTGCTTGTTGTAGCCGCCGGTTGCGGCGGTGGCGGCGGCGGCGGATCATCTTCGTCCGGTTCCGATGCCTTCGTGGCCGGGGTGCAGACGATCGTCAACAGTTCGGCCGATGAGGATGAACCCATCGACATCAGCAACACAGTGGAAGCCAGCGACGACGACGCTGAGCCGCTGGTCCTCTAAACAAAAAAAGGGGTGCGCCAACAGGTGCACCCCGCTTCGGAGGAATGTCGTGAGAGTCAATGGACCCAGGCCAGTAGCGAGCCTCGGGCTACCCCGTATCCATGCGGTTGTTGGCGCGGTTTTACTGGGAATAGCCGGTTTCACTACCGCTATGCCTTTTGTTCCGGCCAACGACAGCACAATTTTGGAACGCTTGCCCTATCGCGCCGGTGATCCGGTTCAGCGCGAACTGCGGCGATTGAACGAAGCGTTGCGCGCGTCGCCGAACGACGTGCTGCTGGCCAGCGATGTCGCTCGCCGCTACATCGAACACGGCCGGGCGACGTCTGATCCGCGCTATTTTGGCTATGCCCGCGCCGCGCTCGGCGTCTGGTGGAATGACGCCGACGCGCCGACCGAGATCTTGGTGCTGCGTGCGACCTTGCATCAAAACCAGCATCGTTTCGATCTCGCCCTTGCCGATCTCGATCGTGCGCTGAGCCGCAAGCCGAAACATGGCCAAGCGCGGTTGACCAAGGCCGTCGTGCTACAAGTTCGCGGACAACTCGACGATGCCGAGCGCGAATGCCGTGCGCTCGCCGGTATTGCCGAAACCATCGTGACGGCCACCTGCATGGCGGGGGTGCGAAGTCTCAATGGCGACCTCAAGCCTTCGTATCTGCGTTTGTCCTCGGTGCTGGAACAACTACCCAATCAAACGCCTGCGCTACAAGGCTGGGTGCGATCTTACCTCGCCGATATGGCGGCGCGGCTGGGCGACGCTGAAGCGGCGGAACGGCATTTTCTTGCCGCGCTGGAGGCTGAGCCCGACGATGCATTCTTGCTAGGCGCCTACGCCGATTTGTTGCTTGACCAGCGCCGCGCGAAGGACGCCGTAACGTTACTCAGGGGACGCGAGCGGGCTGACGGCCTGTTGCTGCGGCTTGCACTGGCGCAGCGGGCGATCTTTGATCCCGCTTGGACTCAATCGCGCGACACACTCGGTGCGAGGTTTGCCGCAGCGCAATTGCGCAACGACCGCGTGCACTTGCGCGAAGAAGCCCGTTTCAAGCTTTATCTCATGAACCGCCCGGCAGAGGCGCTCGAGCTTGCCTTGGAAAACTGGTCGATACAAAAAGAACCCGCCGATGCGCGTCTGGTGCTTGCGGCTGCGCGTGCCGCGAACCGGCCACACTTGGCCAAGGATGTCTCGGCATGGCTTTCAACGGGCCGGCTCGAGGATGTCAATCTCAAAAATATGTAAAGCGCCTATGGCCTAAGACCCGCGCGGGTACTGGCTCCCAGCGTAGCGAGGGCAGCAGGCCGGCTGGGCAACGCTCCTGGCAGCGGTGCTAAATTCTCGTTGATGAGGTTGACAGCGTTTCTGGTCAGGCGTAACGTCCTTATGTTCCTATCAAGAACATCAGTTCGATATCCGAACAAATGACTGAATTCGCTTTCTACCAACTTTAATACGGAAAGTAAGGCTGAAACTTGGTGCGCATTGAACTGTATTGTCGGCGCAAACGCTCGGCGTATGATGTTTGAAATTTAGAATCTTTGAATTTCGAATAAAGCCATAGCGAAAGCGAGCGTCCTACCCGGCGATTCCAAAAATTCCATGCGCTTGACACTAAATCCGTTGTTCAGAGTATCATACCGGTTGAATCTTTTGATGTCCCGCTCCCATCGGTGCGCCCCTTCTGATAAGCCTGTTCTGATCGAAAAGAGTAAGCACCTGCCGTAAGGCTGAATAAATCAAGTTCGGGACGTCTCAAGGACGAGCAGCAGCGTGAATTTAATTATCGCGCCTGACTTCGAGGAATCATAACCCGTTTGTGTTGAGGGTCTTGTTTCACAAAGAGAAATAAAAGCAGTTCATTTCAAAGGAGAACTTAAATGGCAATTAGTCTCAAAGTGAATGGATCGACGCATAGCGCCGACGTATCGCCCGATACGCCGTTGCTGTGGGTGATTCGCGACACGTTAGGCATGACCGGCACCAAGTTCGGTTGTGGCATGGCGCAGTGCGGTAACTGCACCGTGCACGTTGATGGCGTAATGACGCGTTCGTGCGTAACGCCCGTTTCCGCAGTGGCCGGCAAGTCAATCACAACAATCGAAGGTCTCGGTGGCAACCATCCGGTGCAAAAAGCATGGCTCGAGTTGGACGTGGTGCAGTGCGGTTACTGCCAGTCCGGCCAGATCATGTCGGCAGCGGCATTGTTGGCCCAGAACAAGAACCCCAGCGATGCAGACATTACCGCCGCGATGAACGGCAACCTGTGCCGCTGCGGTACCTATGACCGGATTCGCGCGGGAATCAAACGCGCTGCCCAACTCGCTTAAGGATGAGGAAACCGATCATGAAAACTACTACAGTATCCAACCAAAGCCGTCGTGCATTCGTGCAAGGCAGCGCCGCCGTCGGTGGCGCATTTATCCTCGGGCTGCGTGTGCCCAACGCGGGCGCGGTTACCGTGTCCCACGGCACCAGCCGGCTAGTCGATTTCCCCGGTGACGCGTTCGCGCCTAACGCGTGGATTCGTATTTCCAAAGACAATAAGGTCAGCATCTACGCTTCCCGTTCCGAAATGGGCCAAGGTGTTTACACCGCAATGCCCATGATGGTGGCCGAGGAATTGGACATCGATCTCAAAGACCTGCAAGTGGGCATTCCGCCTGCAGCCGCGCCCTACATCAACCGGATTTTCGGCGCCCAGTTGACCGGTGGTTCGACTTCCATTCGTGACTCCTTCACCTATCTGCGCCAAGCCGGCGCCGGTGCGCGGGAGATGATCGTCGCCGCTGCTGCTGCCGAGTGGGGTATGGACGCCAGCCAACTGTCCACCAGCAAAGGCTATGTGATGGGCCCGGGTGGCAAGAAAGCGAGCTACGGCTCGTTGGCCGCTGCCGCGATGAAGCAAACCGAACCCAAAGAGCCGAAGCTGAAAGATCCTTCCCAGTGGAAGATCATCGGGCAACCGTTGAAGCGTTTTGATTCGCCGTACAAGGTAAACGGCACTGCCGAGTTCGGTATCGACGTTAAAGTCCCCGGCATGATGATTGCCGCCGTGGAAATGAGTCCCGTTATCGGCGGCGACGTCGCAAGTTTCGATGAAGCCGCGATGATGGGCTCGCCCGGAGCGAAGAAAGTCGTGAAGTTCAACGACACCTACACCAACGGCGTAGCCGTGATCGCCGATAGCTATTGGAACGCGAAACAAGCGCTGACCAAAGGTAATATTAAATGGAGCGTGACCAAGAACGCGGATCTGAGCAGCGATGCGATCTCGAAGATGCTGGCCGAGGGTATGGCGAAGGATGGCGCTGAGGTCAA
>JALYOK010000057.1 GCA_030856925.1 Pseudomonadota bacterium | reverse complement strand
TCGGAGATCGCGCCCAGGCCGCGAGTCCCCATGATGATTTGGTCGAAGTTATTCTCTTTAGCGTAGCGCGCGATGGTTTCCGCCACGTGGCCCACGCTGATGTGATGGGTGTAGGGTATATTGGCTTGAGTGAGCCGTTCCTCAGCCGGTTTCAACGCGGTGTAACCCTCCACGCGATAGTAATCGTTCAATTGCTGTTCGCTGATGAACATTTTTGCATGGCCGGACAGAACAGGAATATGAACGTTTAAAAGGTGGATCTCCACGCCGGCTTGCTTTTGTGCGAGTCGAATTACGTGGTCGATGGCGCGATTGGCGCTGTCGGATCCATCTACGGGCACGAGTATCTTCATCTATCGGATGACCTTCACTTACCGCTAATGGAAGTATCGTCCGCCGCGAGATCCACCAACGGCGCACTCTTTCTCTCCTGGCGCGATGCCAGCCATTTACCGACCGCCACGACAAATACGGCGCCCAGGACCGGAAGCCAAATGTGCAAGTAAGCAGCATTGTGTTCGATCCAGCCGGTAATGGCATTATCGGTCACCGCCATTTCGCCGGCCACATAGCCAAGCAGTCCGCCGCCGACGGTGATAATGATTGGAAAGCGATCCATCACTTTCAGAATCAAGGTGCTGCCAAAAACTATGATGGGTATGCTGATCAGCAATCCGATCACGATCAGCGGAATGCTGCCGTTGGCGGCGGCGGCGATGCCAATGACATTGTCCAAACTCATTACGAAATCGGCGATGATAATTGTGCGTACCGCCGCAATCAAATTATCGTGCGCGGAAATGGCTTCCCCGTGCTCGTCGTCTGGCAGGATCAACTTAATGCCGATCCACAGCAGCAACAGCGCACCGACGATTTTCAGATAAGGCAGGTTCATCAAGTACACCGCGAAGAATGTGAGTATGATGCGCAAGACGATGGCGCCGGCGCTGCCGAACAATACGCACATTTTGCGCTGTTTCTCCGCCAGGGAACGGCATGCTAATGCGATCACTACAGCGTTGTCGCCGGACAGGACGATGTTGATGCCGATGATTTTTAGCAGCGCCGCCCAAGATTCGGCGGTAATTAGGGTTTCTAGCATGGCAAGGAATGGAATTGTTGGCGCGAAGCCTTAAAATACAATAATGGGAAAATTATTGGACACAGTGCGGCTGTTGAGGCTGGGATTCTCGCCGATTTCAAGGTTTCGGGCAAGTTGGCTGCTGATGTCGGCGGCGCTGTTCGCGGGCCTAGGCGGCGGGGTTTGCGCCCTCGCCGCAAATTCGGACGAACAATTCCTCGCGGCGGAAGAAGCATTTCGAATCCGCGACACTAAAGCGCTGGAATACTATGTCCCAGCGCTGAAAGACCACTTTCTCGCCGATTATCCCGAGTATTGGCTGCTGCAACTGACGTTGAAGGACGCCGACGCGGCGCCCGTGATCGATTTTCTTCAACGCCATCCCGATGGCCCGCTCGCGGAACGATTGCGTATCAATTGGCTCAGACTTCTCGGTCAGAATGAGGAGTGGGATGCTTTCTCCGCGCAATTCCCGCAACTGAGGCAAGAAGATACTGAATTGACCTGTTATGAGCTGCGAAGACGCGTTGCGCATGGAGACACGCAGGCCCTTAAACAAGCCCATCCGCTGTGGTTTGTCGGACGCAGCCAGCCGGAAAGCTGTGAGCCGCTGTTTGCGCAACTTCTCGGCGACAATTTACTGTCTAGCGAAGATGTTTGGGCACGCATCCGCCTGGCAAGCCTAGCCAACAATGCCGGCGTGTTAACTGCCGCGAACAGTTATCTGCCGACCGATGAAGCGATAGACACTAAAGCATTCGGCCAAGTGCGCCACGCGCCAACCGTGTATTTGGCAAAAAAATCTTTGCCGTTGCAGACCCGCGCTGCCCGCGAGATCGCCATTTTCAGCGTGTTGCAGATTGCGCGCAAAGATCACCGCCAAGCGGCCGTCCTCTGGAGCGCGATGTCGAACCGTTTCCCGCAGACAGATCAAGGAGAGGTGTGGGGACAGATCGCCTTTCAGGCCGCATGGGCCCAGGATCCCGCGGCGCTGATGTGGTTCAAGAAAGCCGGCGATGCGCCGTTGAACGATATGCAATTGGGCTGGCAGGTGCGTGCCGCCTTGCGCGCGAAGAATTGGCCGGATGTGTTAAGTGCCATCGATCGCATGTCAGAGACCGAGCAGCAATTCGCGACTTGGCGCTATTGGAAGGCACGCGCGTTAAAGCAACAAGGCAAAAGCAACGAGGCGCGTGATTTATTTTTGCCGCTGTCGCAAGAACTTTCTTTCTACGGCCAATTGGCGTCCGAGGAAATCGGAACGGTATTGAGCAATCCCAAGGAAACTTGGAAACCCAGTGTCGATGACCTCAAAAACATTGAACAATCGAGCGGCGTCAAAC